>CALLPZ010000536.1 GCA_938015405.1 uncultured Pseudanabaenaceae cyanobacterium | reverse complement strand
CGACTTTGTATTTTGTAGCCATGCCCATGGGGACCATTCCCGGGGGCTACTGGCCCTCCATCGTGCTTGGCCTCAGTTGCCGGTGCTCGCGAGTCGCGCAACCTGCCATTTGTTGCCGCTGAACTGGCCCGATGAGGATGTGCCGGTCTACTACCAAGGGCTTGATTGGGCAACACCTCATGCCTTGACTGATGATCTGATGGTTGAGCTGTTTCCGGCAGGGCACTTGCCCGGAGCTGCTGTCATGGTGGTGACCTATTGGCCTGAGCTTCCCCAGAACGGCAGCACAAATGGGCGCAGCACAGATGGGCGAGGGATTAAACCGATTCGTGTGGCTTACCTGGGGGATTGCTTTTTGTCAGCAACCCGCTGTTCACCAGGGCTTGCCTTGGATGAACTACGGGGGCTTAAGCCGGAGCTGCTCATTACCGAAGGTACCTATGGTACAGAACGCTATCCTCGCCGCCGCCAGCAGGAAAATGAATGGGTGGAGCAATTGCTCACCACCTTGGAGCGAGAGCGATTTGTCCTGATGCCCGTGGCCACGTTAGGGCTGGCTCAGGAACTGATTGTGCTGCTGCGTAGTCATCATCACTGTACGGGGCAAGCCTTTGATATTTGGGTGGATGAGCCGGTTGCTCAGGGGTGCGATCGCTATCTCGATTTACTAGCAGAAATGCCCCAGGCAACTCAGAACTTTGCGAGCAATCAGTCCTTGTTTTGGGATGACCGAGTTCGCCCCTATGTTCATCGCTTAGCGGCTCCTGGTTTGGAGCGAACTGCCCGTCCTGGTCTGGTCTTAATGCACCCTGCGTCTGACTGGGGCCAATTGTTGCAGAAATCCGATAGTGCTTGGGAACTATGGCTAGATCGAGCCGATAGACTTTCATCCAGTGCCTCGGGCTGGGCGACCCACCGAGCCTTTGCCCTTCAATCTCCCGAGAGCCTCCGGGTTCTTGCTAGCTTCCTTCAAACCGGAGCGCTGCATCTCAATAGCTATCAGCTGACGGACCATTGTGATGGCCTCGGAACGACTCAGCTGATCCATAATCTCAAGCCTCAGCATTTGTTGCTGGTTCATGGAGGCCATGAGGGGGCATTGCAGGATCTGAGCGATTTGGAGGAGCTACGTAGTCGATATCGTGTTCATCTCCCAGAGCCTGGAGTGGAAGTCTCCCTCCCTGTGAGCGATTCTGCCTTTCAGCCAACCCTTTCCCAGCAGTACTACGATGGCGAGCTTCAAGAAGACAGCCATGGCATTCGCTTGCATTTGGCCGATGAGGTTGCCCAGGACCCTCGATGGCAGGCCCTGTCAGAAACGGGGCTCTTAGAGGTGGAATGGCAGGGGGATGGCTTGTTTATCCGAGGGCTTTCGCCCAAGGAACTTTTGGGTTCTGGGGACTCTCAGAGCAATCAGCAGGGGCTCAATCGCCGTCCCACAGACTGTTGCAAGACATGCTGTTTTTATCGCCACCAATATTGCCGCAATCCGGACTCCCCCCTAGACAGCGTTCGCGTATTGGCAGAAGGCTATTGTCAGGAATTTCAACGCTCTAGTGGCGATCGCTAAAGTAACCTGAGTTTCTGCCTAGCCTCGAGTCCAGCCTCCATAATATTTCTTGGGCTTCGGTAGTTCAGGATATTAAACTGAACTTATATTGCACCGATTAAGACTTTTGTCTGCCGTGGAGCTGCCTTGATCTGCCGCATGAGTGTCAATCTAGAAAGCCGTTGCCAGGGCCACCGCAACGGCTTTCTAGATGGTGACCTCTCCCACTGGCCTCAGGTTTTACTGTTGTGCTTTGAACTTTTTATAGACAGCTAAACCCCCATGACGCGACTTTTCTCGAATCGTTTTTCAAACCTAGGACGCCGTTTCCTGGGTGGCCTTCTTGCCCTCTCTGTGGCTTGGTTAAGCTGGGGAAATGTTGCCTTGGCTGCAAGAAAAGCTCCTGCTGAGAGCCCCAGTGATGCTCAAATTGCGCAAATTCGTAAAGCCCGCGGTCAAATGACCCTGGCCCAGTCTCGCCTGGGTGAATTAGGGGATTACATCGCTTCTTCAGATTGGACCTACACCGCCAACTTCATCCATGGCCCTCTAGGTGATCTGCGTCGCGAGGCAGCGACCATTAACCGCAACTTGCCCACCAAGGAGCAAAAGGAAGCGCGTAAGCAAGCGAAAAAAGTGATGAACTTTGTGGAGCGCATCGATGCATCTGCCCAAGATGCCAACGGTACTCAGGCTTCCAAGGATTTTGTCAAGCTAGAAGCCAGCTTGGAAGATTACCTGGATTTGATTCCTGCATTTGAGCCTGAGCCCGCTGCCTCTGATGTGGTTGAAGCTGCTGCTGAATAAGGCCGGAATCGCTCATTGGGGTCGATAGAATTGAACCCAATTTAGTTTCAATGGTCTAAAGAAAACACCGGTGTTCTCCTGAACATCGGTGTTTTTGTTAGTAAATATATGAGTACCGCAGGGGTCTGGTCTTAGAGTTTGGCTTGCGCCTTAAAATCAATGGATCCGTCGAGATTACGCCATTAAGCGTATCTAAAAGCCCTAAGGATCTGGACACCTCATCTAGGCGCTCATGATAAGCTCTTGACAATTTGATTCGGATCTTTAAGATACGAATCAAATAACCTTCGGTCTCCGTCGCCTAGGGCTGAGCCTTTTTCCACCGTTTCAGTTGTGATTTTGCGCTGTAATGGCTGGTCTGAGATTCGTCGCATTGCTGACGCAGGTGAAAAGTGTGGTGAGTACTGTGCTGTTGGCTAGGACCGTGAAATCACGTTGCTAGCTCGAATGGCTACTAGATTTCTGTGAGGATGTAATCGAATGCAGCGGTTCATTAAGGCCTCGTCGCCCGTTTCTGGTGATGGGTGTCCCTCGCTCGCACAGGGGTTTGTAGCTTCAGGTTCCCCTGAGTCTGCGCCTATTGGTCTATTTGATAGTGGTGTTGGGGGAGTTACGGTTCTGCGAGAGCTGTATGAACAGATGCCCAATGAGTCCGTCATTTATTTTGGAGATACGGCTCGGTTGCCCTATGGCGAGCGTTCTGCAGAAGAGATTATTGACTATGTCCATGAAATCTTGGAGTGGATGCGCCAGCAGGGCACCAAGATGGTCATTATGGCCTGCAATACCAGCTCAGCTCTGGCTCTGGAAGCTGTACGCGACCAGTACGAGTTTCCAATTTTAGGCTTGATCTTGCCAGGAGCCCGTGCAGCGGTTCGTAACGGTAGCCGCATTGGCATTATCTCCACAGAAGCCACTGCGAAGAGCCATGCCTACGCCCAAGCAATTAATGAAGTGAATCCCCAGGCCAAGGTTTGGCAGGTTGGATGTCCAAAGTTTGTGCCTTTGATCGAAGGCAATCGCATTCTTGAGCCTGAGACCGAACAAGTGGTCAGGAGCTATGTTGAGCCGCTGCTTGATGATCACATTGATACTTTGGTCTATGGCTGCACCCACTATCCTTATTTGGAACCGGTGCTCAGGAAGGTTTTACCTGACTCTGTTGCTTTGATTGATCCAGCTGCCCATGTGGTTGCAGCTGCGGCGAAGGAATTGGATGCTATGGGATTGCGCAGTGTGTCCCAACCTCGCCCGACCCTGTTTGGTGTGAGTGGTGAGCCTGCTCCGTTTGCCGATATGGCGACCCAGATGTTGGGCTATCGCCCCCAAGTGCAGCATGTTGTGCTTCCGACTCTCGCTGCTGTGCCTGCGACGCCTGCAACGATTGATGCGCAGTAGATTAGTAAATTACAGCAGCTCTTAATTGCTGGTGTGGTTCTGTTGGCTTGTCGGTGCGGCCAGCCTGGCATTCCGCTTTTGTGCTGTAGCTATTTCGCAGTTTTAAGGCCTGACTGGCGCTAGGAAGTTCGTTAATTTTGATTGACTTGAGCAATAGCACATGAGAGAGGATGAGTAACTACTCTCGTGTGCTGGGTTCCCCTTTTGAGGTTTATGAGGGCGGAGATGGGCTGTATCTCTACTGCCGGGGGACAGTCTTTGGCCCTTGAAGGGATTCGATTTTAGTTAGTACTGTGCAGAAGCGTAAACCCTTCTGATGTATGTGTCGTAAGGGATATATCCTTCCCGAATCTCTATGTTTAGCTGTTTGATTGCCCTTTAGAAACCATAGGTAGTCATTGAATTCAAGCGGCTTCAGTGCGAGAAGCCTGGGCGTGCCTTAGAATTAATAGTAAGAAACTGTAAAATTTCGTAACGCCCGAGCAGGCTAATCCATGACCTCAACCACCTCCCTTTTTGCTTCGGTCGAGGCAGACCTAGAGTTGCTTTCGAAGAACTTGAAGGATCTCATCGGTGCGCGCCATCCAATCTTGCATGCGGCGGCAGAGCATCTCTTTGGCGCTGGGGGAAAGCGGTTGAGGCCAGCAGTGGTGTTTCTGATTTCCCGGGCCACGATGGATGGCAAAGAAGTGACAGCGCGCCACCGCCGCCTGGCCGAGATCACCGAGATGATCCATACAGCCAGCCTTGTCCATGATGATGTGGTGGATGAATCGTCTTTGCGCCGTGGTGTGGCTACCGTCAATAGCAGTTTTGATAATCGGGTGGCAGTGCTAGCGGGCGACTTTCTTTTCGCTCAATCTTCTTGGTACCTTGCCAACCTCGACAACCTTCAAGTCGTGAAGTTGCTATCCCAAGTCATTATGGATTTGGCTGAAGGGGAGATTCTGCAGGGGTTGAATTGCTTTGGTGCTGACCTCTCCATGGAGGCATATCTAGAGAAGAGCTACTTCAAGACTGCTTCTCTAATTGCCAATAGTGCCAAGGCTGCAGGCGTTCTGAGTGACATGTCTGATGAGTTGCAGGAAGACCTGTATCAATATGGTCGGAATTTAGGTCTTGCTTTCCAAATTGTTGACGATATTTTGGACTTTACGGGCTCTGAAGATGTGTTAGGTAAGCCTGCGGCTTCTGACATGCGCAGTGGTAATTTGACCGCTCCTGTGCTCTATGCGATGGAGGAGGAGCCGACGCTCAAGCAGTTTATTGACCGCGAGTTCTCTCAAGAGGGAGATTGGGAGAAAGCGTTAGATCTTGTACGAAATAGTCAGGGGATTGAGCGGACCCGGGCTTTGGCATCTCATCATGCCAAGTTAGCAGTGGAGTCTCTGCAGAGTCTGCCATCTTCGCCTTCACGCCAGTCTCTGATTGATTTGGCAGATTATGTGGTTAGCCGAATTTATTAGTGGCTTGACTGATTGAGAAGTCCTTCTAAATGTTCAGTGGCGTACGGCTGAGGCTGTGCGCCACTTGTTTGTTAAGAGTGACAGTCAAAAGCTGATGAGATTTGGGGGAAATCAGCAGCTTCACTTGTTAGGAAGCCCCAATCGAGCCTACCGTAGCTTGTCCAACCAAGAGATGACAGGCCTTGAGTGATTTGGCTGGCAATCACATCAATGAATCGGATGTGACGTGAGCTGATGCTAAGAAAAAATCCCCTGACTGATTCACTGAATCGGCCAGGGGAAAGGAATTATTGTTTATCTCACAGGAAAATCTAGCAGGGCGACTCGCTTGAGGATTGTGGGCCTTCTTGCGACATTTCCTCATCGCTGCTGAGCGCAGTCTTCAGTAGGCCTAAGCCCTTTTTGACGCGTCGGGAAACTGTGACGGTGCTGATGCCCATACGCTCAGCTGTTTCGCGCTGGGTCAGGTCATGGAGGAAGACAAACTCCAAAATCTCGCGGGTGCGGTTTTCTACGGTTGAAAGTGCCTGCTGGAGACGAATTTGATCTTCTTGGGCTAATTGAAAGCTCTTGTAGCGTGGGTCTGCTAGGAGCTGTCCCATTGAGGTTGCGCCGTCGTCAGCATCCTGCATGGGGGCATCCAGGCTCAGAGGAGAGCGGTTGCTATGGGCTAGCTTGACTTCCTGCCACTCTCGCACCGAAATTTCTAGGTACTCAGCAATTTCGGAATCATCGGGAAGGCGATGTTCGAGGCTATGAATCTTGCGCACAAAGCCGGTGGCCTTTTGGCGGAGTTCTTGCCAACGGCGGGGGATACGGACCGTGGTACCGCGATCGCGGAGGTAATGCTGAATTTCGCCACGAATGTAGGGAATGGCGAAGGAGCTAAAGGCTCGTCCTCGACGCACATCAAACCGCTCTACAGCTCTGATGAGACCCAGACTGCCGACCTGAATGAGGTCGTCATAGTTCTCGGTACATTGTTGAACCCAGTGGATTGCCTCGCGACGCACTAGGCCGAAGTTCAATTCCACCAGCCGATTGCGCAGCGTTGCCGAGGGAGACTCACGGTACTGCTGGAGGAGTTCCAGGCTTTGCTGTTTGAGTTGGTCGCTGCTGCGAGTCGTTTGCATGCTGTATCTAATGCCTTTAGCAATGTCAAAAACGAACCGTTGCCCAAGTTCCTAGATTCGGAACAGTGGCCGTTGCCGCTTGGGAAAGTTGGCAAGGAGCCGGTTACTGGGGAATGCAGAGGGCCGGTGCTCTTCTCAATATCGGGGCTGTAAGCCGAAGCAACAACCTGGTTTATACCGAACCTGCCACTTTGTTCAAATGGCTTATGCCCAAGTGTTTGCCGCTATTTCGTTCCCGGAAAAATGAAGCAAATTGCAAACAAATGTTCTGAGAATATTATCAACTCGCTAGCGCACAGTCATATTTCCTTCACAAGACATTTATGAAAGAGCCAGATTTCATGTCTATATATGGCGTTCGGGAACTCCGCGATGCATGATAGCGTCTTCGGCTCAATGCTTGCGGGAAATGCGGAAAATTTAAAGCTGGTTCTACTCTCATCTCCTTTGGAGCTGTCCGTGTTCGTCGGATTGCATTTCTTGCTGAACTCCGGCCTGGAGACCGCTTTTCGAGAGAAATTTGAGAGTCTGTTTTACCCAAGGGATGTCTTGAAGAAATCTAGATTGCTTCAACTGTATTGACACCACTGCTGATTTTGACGAATCAGGGAGGCTGGCTGCTTAGAGGACTCCTAGGCCAGCTTTCGCTGGGGGGCATGGAATCGATATCTAATTCGATGTTCTTAGCGGCAAGAATGTCACTAGATGTTTGCTTACTGATTCGCTATGGCATATTCGCGAAAGCGTTCCAAGTCTGCCTGAAGATTTGACTCGACAATGCTGCCAATGGGTAAATTGCCTAGGACAGGGGCTAGAAAGTCAGGAACCCCGTAGGCGATAGTGAGTTTAACGATACTGCTAGCTTTGCGATCGTAGAAGCGAATGGCACCTCGATTGGGCAAGCCATCAACCGATTCCCATTGAATGATTTGGTTGGGCACCAGCTTAACGATGCGGGATTGCCAGCTAAACTCTAGGCCGCTGGCCTTGAGTTGCCATATGGATAGATGGGGGTCTTCTGGGGAGATCGAGACCGCGTTAATCCACTTCATCCACTTTGGCATTTGCTCCAGGTCGGACCACAATGCCCAGACTTGATCTACAGGAGTGGGAACTTCCACTTGGACGCTGTGTTCTAACCAGTCGGTCATGGGTTGTGGCGGAGCCTAAATAAATTTCGAAGAGTGGACCCCCTAGCTCATGAGGTTCATGCAGGAACTGGGAGGTCCAACACTGCATAGGAGCAGAAGGACTGGTTTCGGGAGCAGGGCTTAACCCGATGTTGCGGTAGCCCTCTCCGAAAACTTGGCTTGATTGTCTTGGCCCTAGCTGTCGCCCATGATCTGAGGGACTCGGATGAAATCGCCATCACGCTCGGGAGCACAGTCAAGGATTTCTTCGCGGTTTGGTGAGGGTTTGAGTTCGTCGGTGCGAGCTACGTTGCTGACGTCGATCGCCCGGGTCGTAGGCTCTATTCCTTCAGTGTCCAGCTCGCTGAGCTGTTCGAAGTAGTCCAGAATACTGTTGAGTTGCCCGGTGAGCTCGGTCTCTTCAGTCTCTGTGAGGGCGAGACGGGAGAGGTTAGCAACGTGATGAACTTGCTCGCGATCAATCATGGCGGGGGAAAGGAAGGCTAAGAAACAGTCTTGCAACGATGGATGGAGGGACTTAAGGCCTGTTTGCTTGGGGCAATGGCTCATCCGCATTCCATCTATTGCGGTTTGGACCCACTGGATTACGATGTCTCGCCATTGCGATCGCTCTCAATCATTTCAGTGGGTCATACCTTTTCTATTCTAAGAGACTAAGCCTTAGAAGAAGGCGTCGATCTTGGCACGGCCCGTGGTCTTGAGCCAGTTCTGAGCCTCGATGTAGTTATTGGGGGCGATGCGTAGGGCCCGCAGCCAATAGTCTGCAGCGATATCGAATAGGGCTTCAGCTTCGTCATTCTGGCCAGCTTCTTTGGCACGTTCACCTTGATAGTGGTGAATGACGGCGAGGTTGTTGAGGGCCTGGGGCATGCGGGGGTTGAGGTCTACGGCTTCGTTATAAACCTCGATCGCTCGAGCATGCTCACCGTTGCTGGCGTGGATCAAACCAATGTTGTAGAGGACGTAGCTGCGATCGTAGGGATCTTCTTCCAGCTTGAGGGCTTCTTCGTAGTTATCCAGTGCTTCGGCGTATTCACCATCAGCCTGGGCTGACATGCCATCGCGATAGTAGGCAAAGGCCTCCTTCGACCGCTTGTTGGTGGGCATGGCCTTGAGGATGAGGTCTGCCATGACCGTAAAGGACTTGTCGATGAAGTTGTCGTTACGCTGGGATCTTGGCATGGCTCGCCGGTTGGGTAAAAGGAGTTTGTTAAGGGTTAAATGGCGCGAGGGCACGCCAGCCGTAGCAACTGGATAAACGGACCAAGTCCCTTGGGGCACTTGTTTACAGTCTTCGCAGTCTTTAATGTTTCTTAGTCTATCGCTTGAGGTTGTAGCCGGTGGACCATCGTCAAAAAAAGAGATATATGAAGCGATTGGGGCTGGCGATTGGGGGAATCTGTTTGGGGGTCGCTGGCTGTCAGAGGGC
>CALLPZ010000535.1 GCA_938015405.1 uncultured Pseudanabaenaceae cyanobacterium | reverse complement strand
TTCGCAAACATCACAGCGACCCGAGGACCCTCCAGGGCTGCTAGGGCCTGGCGATAGCGAGGGCTATTGAGCAAATTCAGCTCTGGAACCTGCACATTATTGATGGCATTACGCAGCACCTTCGGCTCATTCGCAAAGAGCACGTAATGGTCGCCCACTAAGGCACTGGCGATCGTCTTACCTGCGACGCCCTCTAGGACAGGCTCACCATAGATGACCTGGACACCATTCATCTTCTCGTAGCGCAGGCGGGTTCCATCTGCAGCCCGACGCTGCCAATAAATCTGTAGGAATTCTCGCGCGCGCTGGGGCTTCTTCGTGGATAGCGCTAAGAGATAGCCAGGCTGCTCACCATTGTCCGAGTCATGGTCCAAATCAAGCTCGGTCACGGCTAGGGTCGCCTCATCCCCCAACCAAGGCTTGACATCTTTGGTGTAGTCCAAATCTGCAGGGGATAAAAAGCCATCCTGGAGCTTCTTCAGATCTTGACGACTCTGCTTACCGGAGGGTGCAACTAACTTACGCAGCCCCGCCAGACGATCTGGGTTGACTACCAAGGACACCATCAACGGCGCCTTCCTCGACACAAACATAGCTGCGGTGGGCTCGGTCATAGAGCCGCCTTTCAGAAGACCCAAGGGGCCTTGGCCCACCAGCCATAGCAGACCGCCTAGACCAGAAAGGAGTAGAACCAGCACCCCCGCAATGAGCGCGGATGGAAGGGAACGGCGCGAAGTCGTCATGGAACCACCAGATACGGCAAGATGAGGGCCAGACTCCATCTTAGAGCGGTGGTGGGCCGATGCTGTGACTGCGTAAAACAGTTCAACAATGGCGAAAAGAAATTGCGGGCTGTCCTAGGGCAACTCACCCAAAACAGGCCGTTGCCGCTGGGCATTGGCACGGTCCAACGTCGTCAGCGTCAACACATGGGGCGGCGTCGCATCGGGGGGATAGAGGAAGTCAACCCGCACCACACGCCGCTCACCGGGTTTGAGGTTCAGCTGAATCAACGGTTCACCCTGCTCCCCTCGCCGCTGCACCACATGTACATAGCGGGTTTGCAGCTCATTCTTGTCATCGACGTAGCGCAGCCGCACGGTGCCTCGGAAAAAGATCTTCTCCGGAGGTCGGCTAAAGAAACGCAGTCCCTCACGCCCCTCATCACTCTTGATGGGCGTCTGCAAGGAGAGAGCCACGGTTTGAGTCTGGCTGCTGCGATTGCCCAGGGGCATCAGCAGGTTATATTCCACGCCATAGTTGCCATGGCCCAGGTAGGCAGAGTCTTTGTAGCGAGCCAACATGGGAGCGCTCTGAATTTGCCCAGTGCCGAGAGTGCCTTTGGGAAGCATGTTAATGCCGTAGGACAGCGATCGCCCTTCAGCAGGCAACGTCAAGTAGTCCACCTGGGGAGTATCGGTAATTCGAGCCCGCCAACGAGATCCCTTAGCAATCCCTGCCACCCGGCTAAAGATAATTTTGTTCGGCGGCGTCCCAGGAGGGCTGGCCGCATGGTCCCGAGGGCGCACCAAATCATTGTTGACAATCATCGATTCCCAATCGCGCACCGTGGGAACCTGCTCCCGCCCACGACTATCGCGGGGAGCAAACATCGCCAGGTTAGCGGCGTAGACGGGGCCACTACTCCACAGGCGAGCTAGGGTAGAACGCCCATTGGAAGACGGTGTCACCTTACCCACAGGAATGGGCAAGTTCATCAACATGCGGCTCTCCCGAGGGGGAATGACGATCACAGAAGGCCACAGGCCCTGGCGACGCCCCCGCAACACATCACTTGTGATACGGCTGCCTGGCCCAGAATAGACTCGACCAATTGGATCCTCAATGTAGGAGTCCAAAGGAATGTAGAGAGCATCGGGACGGGTGAGATAGGTCGAAGCCTGGAGCACCTCAACCCGAATCGCCTGGTTGGTGGGATTGTGGAGCAGCGTCCCTTGGAAAAGGCTACGGGTCTCCGAAGAATTCTTGCCCTTGGATATATGGTGAGTGAAGACGTCAAAACGCCCATTGAAGGGGTAGTTCAGGTGGGCTTCAGGAAAGCGTTTGCCCTGGCTGGGAAAGGTGGACAGCAAAATGCCATCTGCTTTGACAATCTCGGGGTTGTTGCTATTCAACACCGGTACCGCATCCAGGGAACCGGGCAGCGGTCTCACCGTTTGGGGAATCAAAACTTCGCCATTACCTAAGGAGCGAGGCTTGGACAGTGGCGGCAAAGCCGTGACGGCCGTTTCTTGCAGAACTACGGGAGCAGATTCAGGGTTGCTCGAACGGGCAGTCTGGAGAGCTTGAGCTCTCGCAGCCTGGGGAATAACACCAACACCAGCAATGGCAACAGCCAACGAAAGTCCAGACATCCATGAGAACGACGTCCAGCGACCTGAGTGGAAAAGCACGAGCAACCTCAGCGAGACACAACAGCAACACACAGAAAAAGGGAGCGAACAGGGAGCCCAACAAATGCAGACTCCTAGGGAATGGGAGTCCGGAGGTCCAGTCGAGCGAAGAGCAACCTCAACAAAATGCAATCAGGCATCCCATGGGTCCCAGGTCTAGGGACGACCATCTCAGGCCAGGCGTTCCAACTCAAGGGGCAGAGGACATCGCAGGGGTAGAGGCTAACTAACCCTAAGCCTCAGGCAATGGGTCAAATTCAACAGTCTCAACCAGCAAACGCTGGAGCAACAACTGAAAATCCGCCATTAAGTCCCTATGGTTTGCCTCGGTCAAAGGCGGTACATGGACAAACAAGACCTGAGGATTGCCCAGGCTCTCTCGTTCATCTAGCAACCGGAAGTAAAGACCGTTACAGACAAACCGACCAGCATCTTCACTTAATTCGGCACATCGCCAGCTGGTCCGTAGAGAATTCCAATAGGCTGCCGGAATTGACGTCCGACGCACCTGATCTCCACAAACAGCCTGCAGCTCAAAGTTGAGCCGCGATCGCTGCTCCGCCATCCCACAACAGAAAATGTAGTCGGGACGATGCTGCTCGACCGCCCCTTGGATTTGCCCAAAAGCAGCATCCACCTCAACCGGCAATCCATGGAGCACCTGGCAATGGGCTGGCAAGGCAGATTCAGCCTCCAGCGCCAAAATCAAGTCGTCCGAAGCGTTAGACTTCTGATGGGGTAGCCAAGTCTCAAAGGTTGTAATCAGCGTTTTGATGACCGGGCGAGCTGTCATGATTATTCCCAGATAAAAAATAAAGTTTTCGACTCGTGACCTTTCTCGTCCCATGCCTTGAGGCTAGTCCTGTCTGGACCGATACCCCCGGAACTGTCATCCGCAGCTGCAGCCACTCACACCGGCCGCTTCTGCTGATCGTTTCCGTATGATTATTTTGTCTTAGTGACTTCCGAGGTAGCACACCATGGCTTCAGCCCCCATTATTGCCGTTGTCGACTACGACATGGGCAACATGCATTCCGCCTGTAAAGGGCTGGCCATGGCCGGGGCAGAAACCCAAATAACCAGCGATCCAGCCGTATTGACCCAAGCCGATGGGGTGGTATTGCCGGGCGTGGGTGCCTTTGATCCTGCTATTCGACATTTGCGTGATCGTGAGCTGATTGCCCCCTTGAAAGCGATCGCAGCCAGTGGCAAACCCTTCTTCGGGATTTGTCTGGGCATGCAAATCCTATTTGACGGCAGCGCTGAAGGCAGCGAGCCAGGTTTAGGTATCCTGCCGGGCCAAGTGCGCCGCTTCAACTCAGAGCCAGGGCTCACCATCCCTCACATGGGCTGGAACCAGCTGGCACTCACGCAGCCAGATTGCCCGCTCTGGCAAGATCTACCGGCCAATGCCTGGATGTACTTTGTTCATTCCTTTTATGTGGCCCCCAGCGATGATGCCGTCACTGCTGCCAGCGTGACCCACGGCAGCCAAACGGTCACAGCAGCAGTGGCTCAAAAGAATGTTCTCGCCACCCAGTTCCACCCAGAGAAATCCTCCGATGCGGGGCTCAAGATTCTGGCCAACTTCGTCAGCTACGTGCAATCCCAACAGGCCGTGGCAGCTTAGGTCCAAGCTTAGAACCTAGACATAGTCCTCTCTGGCTATTGCTTAGAACCAGAGAGGCAAGGAATTCCTCGCGAAAAAGGATGTGAGCGATGTCCCTGCGAATTTCTGGCAATCGCCTGTTACAGACCCCCAAGGGCGAAGTCTCACGCCCCACGCTCAGCCGCGTTCGGGAGGCAGTCTTCAATATTTGGCAAGCGGAAGTCGAAGATTGTCGCTGGCTCGATCTTTGTACCGGCAGTGGCTCCATGGGAGCCGAAGCGCTGTGTCACGGTGCAGCTAGCGTGACGGGCATAGAGAAATCCCCCAAAGCCATACCGGTGATCGAGCAAAACTGGGCCAAGGTTGCCAAGGATAGCCAAGAGACTCGGCTCCTAAGGGGCAACGTCATGACTCGGCTCCCCCAACTGGCCGGAGAGCAGTTTGAATTGATCTACTTTGACCCACCCTACGCTAGCAATCTCTATGAGAAAGTCCTGCCCTTGATTGTTAGCCATCAGCTTCTGAGTCCCGAAGGAGAGCTGGCCGTAGAGCATGGTTCACGAAATAAGCTCCAGCTCCCTGAAGGCTTAGTCCTACGCCGCTGCAAGACCTACGGTAGTTCCGCGGTGAGTTTCTGCTACAGCGAAAGTTCAGGGTCCTAGGCCCCTCGCGGAAAGGGATTCGGTCAAAGTTGAGCGCAAGCCTTCCAACAGAAAGGGGCAGCAGATTGAAATCTGCTGCCCCTTCCCTAAAAAACGTTCTTAAAAGCAGTCACCTCGGCAGAAAGCAATAAGCCACTACCCAAAATTAGATGTCAGCTTACATACCCAGCTGGTTACCACGGCGGTACTGGAGATAAGCAGCGACGAACAGACCCGCAAGGGTAATCGGAATCAGGCCCAGAACAATACCGCTCAAGAGAGGTTCAACCATGGTGTCTTTTAGCGCTCCAACCGAGACATTTTCGTAACGACTAGTCTAGCGCTGCATTGCTTAGCAAAACAACACAGATCCTCTGGACTGAAACAATCTGCCCCCAGTCGAAGCCAGATTTCCCCGCAAATGCGATCGCTCAGGCCGTTGTAAACAACCCAGGTTCAAAACCGACAAGCCGCCCAGTGCCACTAATTGTGAGTAAATTCTTAAACCTAGGCTCTGCGACTTGCACAACAGAGATCAATCCGCGATCATAAAAGTAAAGTTATGTAATTAAGTTGGCGATGTGAGCAGACACACATCCCATCGAGAGGTTCCTTGGCTAACTATTCGCCCAGTTCTGAAGACAACTCCATAAACTTTTCTCGCATCGCGATCGCAATGGTTTCCATCGCCCTCGCCATCTGTCTCAGTGCTTTTGGCTTCTACCGTTTCCAGACCTCCGACCCCTACATCAATCAGGTCCTCACCAAAGCGGGTGACGCGACCCAAGGTCAGGAAATTTTTAACCTGAACTGTGCTGCCTGCCATGGGATGGGCGGCGTCGGCTTAGTCGGCCCTAGCTTGGAGAAGGTATCCCATCGCAAGTCTCGATTGGGGCTGATCAATCAGGTAATCAGTGGCAAGACCCCTCCAATGCCCAAATTCCAGCCTAGTCCAGAGATTATGGCTGATTTGCTCGCCTACCTAGAAGATCTCTAAGGCAGCCTCAGCATTCATTTCTGCCTTTGCTCAATTATTTAGTCGGTGCAATGTAGTCAGGGATACATAAACTGGAGTATTTATCAGCACTGTCACAGTTACGGGATTCCCCTCATAGAATGGAGAAGCAGTTTGATGTTGCTGGGTCGGTCATTGTCCATGACCCCTCGCACGAACAGCCTAGGCAACGACTCCGATTTCGATTCTATGACAAACCTTGATGCGAGCCCTCACTGGCCAAGCAAGTTGAGACAGGCCCTGATCTCAGTCTTGTTGATCGTAATGCTGTTCTTGGGCTCAGCTCCACCGAGCCAGGCCAACTCCCTGGCCTCACTGGCACCTTACCTTGAACGCCTGCGGGAGCAAATTACTGAGTTCCAGCTCGATAACGGCATGACCTTCATTGTGCTGGAGCGGCACGAAGCTCCAGTCGTCTCATTCGTCACTTATGCCAACGTGGGCGGCGTGGATGAACCCTTGGGCAAAACCGGCGTAGCCCATTTTCTAGAGCATTTGGCCTTCAAAGGCACGCCCGAGATTGGCTCCACGAACTATGAAAAAGAATCGGTTCTGCTGGACCAGCTCGACGTCATCTTCGACCAAATCAAGGCAGCCGAAAAAGCCGGTGATGAAAGCAAGACCAGTCAGCTCAAGGCCAAGTTCGAAGAGGTCCAGACAGCGGCCAACCAGTACGTTCGCCAAAACGAGCTGGGACAGGTGATTGAACGAGAAGGAGGCGTTGGCCTGAACGCAGCCACATCCGCCGACTCCACCACATACTTCTACAGCCTGCCCAGCAACAAGCTGGAGCTGTGGATGTCTCTAGAATCCGAACGCTTCCTAAATCCTGTCTTCCGCGAGTTCCACGAAGAGAAGAACGTCATTCTCGAAGAGCGCCGTATGCGCCTCGAGAATGACCCGGTTAGTCAACTATTCGAAGCGCTAAAGTCCGAAGCCTTTACAGTTCATCCCTACGGCCAACCCCTGATCGGCGAGACCGAAGATATAGCCGGTCTCACCCGCGAAGATGTGCAGGAATTTTTTGATGCCTACTACGGACCGGACAATTTGATTTGTGCCGTGGTGGGAGACGTGGATCCTACCGAAGTCAAAACCCTAGCCCAAACCTACTTTGGCCGCGAGGGCTGGGCCAGTGGCCAACGGAGCCGAGATAAGATTTCAGCTGAGCCCATCCAACGGGGTGAAAAGGCAGTCGAGCTGACCCGCCAGACCCAGCCTTGGTACATGGAGGCGTATCACATCCCTGGCAGCGGCGACCCCAAGGCCATTCCCTACTCGATCTTGGGAGATATCCTGAGCAGTGGCCGCACCTCGCGCCTGTACAAGAGTCTGGTGGAATCCCAGCAAGTAGCTCTGGGTGCCCAAGGCTTCACGGGCTATCCCGGCGACAAATATCCCAACCTGATGGTGTTTTACGCGCTGGTCGCACCGGGGCACACCATCGATGAGGTCCAGTCCGCGCTCCATCAGCAGTTGGAGCAACTCAAGCAAACACCGGTAAGTGAAGCAGAACTGGCTCGGGTCAAAACTCGACTGAAGGCCTCTGTGTTGCGATCGCTCACCTCTAATCAAGGCATGGGCCAGGTCTTGGCAGAATACAAAGCCAAAACCGGTCAGTGGCAAACACTCTTTCGAGATTTAGAGGCGATCGATAAGCTCACCCCCAAGGACATTCAGAAAGCCGCCCAGAGTGCTTTCCGCAGTGAGAATCGCACCGTCGGTCGCCTCTTCTCAGCAGACGAAGCCAAAGCATCGGCCCTCAGCGACCCTAGCCCTAGCCAAACTTCAACACCTGCAGCATCAGCTCCCGAGGGCGCAGCATCAACCACTGAGGAGCCAGCTCAGCCAGAGCCAGCTCCTCTACCAGTTCGTGCCCTCTAAAATAAAAGCGCCCCAACCCCAGCAAACTCCTGCGACTGCACCTTCTCCCATTTCCGCGATGCTGCCTCCTGTTCTTGCCATGACGTTTTTGAGCCGATCTCCCCGACGCCTGCGCCGTTTCATTACCGGCCTGCTCATGGCTGCGGTATTTTTAACGCTTCAATTTAGCCTTAGCGCTGCCAGTTCCATGGCTGCCGCCAAGCCTTACCAGGAGCTGAGCTATCCGCCTCTCCCGGAAATCGAGCTGCCAGACTACCAGCGCCTCACCCTCAACAACGGCATGGTGCTCTATTTAATGGAGAATCATGAGCTGCCCCTCGTTAGCGGCCAGATGAGGATTCATACGGGCAGCCGTTTTGAACCCGACGACAAAGTCGGCCTTGCCAATCTCACGGGCAGCTTGCTTCGGGCTGGTGGCACCCAGGTACAATCCCCCGCAGAACTTAATCAGTTTTTGGAGGATCGAGCAGCCTCGATCGAAACCAGCATTGGTAAGACCAGTGGTGGCGCAAGCTTCAGTGCCCTAACTGAAGATTTAGAGCCTGTGCTACGCAGCTTTGCCCAGGTTCTCCGTCAGCCCGCGTTCGACGAGAAGAAATTTGCCTTTCTCCAGGCCCAGGTGGCAGGTAATTTGGCCCGCCGCAATGATGACCCCGACAACATCACCAGCCGGGAATTCAGCAAGTTGCTCTATGGCGAGACCAGTCCCTACGCCCGCACCCTAGAGCCAGAGACCCTGGGCAACATTAGCCGCCAAGACATTATTGATTTTTACCAGGATAATTTCTTCCCCAATCGCATCCTCTTTGGCATCTACGGCGACTTCGACAGTCAAGCCACCGTAACGCTGATTAAAGAGCTATTCGATGATTGGCAACCCACAGAAACATCTCTGCCTCAACTCCCCGACGTCGCGGCAGCCCAGCAAGGCAGCACCTTCGTCGTCGACCAGCCCCAGCTCAACCAAAGTAATGTGCAGTTGGGTCACCTAGGTGGCTTGGCCAGCAGCCCAGATTATCCGGCGCTGAGTGTAATGAATGGGGTCATGAATGGCTTTGGCGGCAGACTCGTGAACGAGGTGCGATCGCGTCGAGGTCTAGCCTATAGCGTTTACGGCTATTGGAGTCCCAACTATGACTATCCCGGAACATTCTTCACCGGAGCCCAGACTCGCACAGAGGCAACGGTTCCATTAATTCAGGCGCTGCGAGAAGAGTTTGGCAAACTGCGGGCGAATGACATCAGCCCCGAAGAGCTGCGCTATGCCAAGGAGTCGGCCTTGAACTCCTTCGTGTTTAATTTCCAAAATCCTCGCCAAACGCTGTCCCGCTTGATGCGTTACGAGTACGTGGGCTATCCTGCGGATTTCATTTTTGATTATCAGAAGGGTGTGGAAGCGACGACGATCGCAGATGTCAGGCGGGTGGCTCAGAAATATTTGCGACCGGATGAGCTGGTGACCTTGGTCGTAGGGAATGCAGAAGCATTTTCTAAGGAACTCAAAGCAGCAACAGGGCAAAAGATTCAGCGAATTGAACTTTAGTCCTTAGCAGTTTCATCCAAGAACAAAGCCCCCAGAGAGTTCTTCCTCTCTGGGGGCTTTGTTCTTGCGGTTTCAGAAGATCGAAGACTTTTCCGAGAAGCCAGCAGAGCGCATTGCCTAAGCAGCATCCATCTGCATCGGTCCCAGTTCAGTCACTTTGCTAGCGCCAATTTGCGTCGGCAAAGTCTGGGCCCTCACCTGGGCTGCCACTTGCTCAATCGCCATATTCTGATCCATCGGCACGCCCATCCATTCGATCGCCCGCGCTTCAGTCGGCAACACAGCAGCAACCTGCCCTTGATAACGGAACCAACCGCAATACAGCGTAATCAGCGGCGCTAACAGGGCGATCGCGGGCTTCATCCCCCGCAGCCAATGCCATCCCGTGCGGGGCAACTCCTTCGCAGCCCAATGGATAAAACCTCGGAGCAAATTATGACGATTCACCTGTGTCATCAAAGGAATGCCGTGCAGCTCATGGAGATAGAAATTGGAGCGGCCATACCGCTTCCATTGACTCCGCAAATCCTCTAGCGTCTTGCGGTGGCAATGCTCCACCACTGCTGCTTCCGCAAAGGCTAAACGCCAATCGCCCCCCTGTTGAATCCGCCAACACATATCGGCATCGCCCCCCGTGGTCAGAAACGGGCGGAACAGACCCACTTCAGCGAAGGCAGCGAGACGCACCGCCAAATTGGCAGTCTGACCATAGGGTGCAAAACGATGGGCCAGGGTGTGGGTTTGAGACAACACATCCATATAGGTTGCATAGTTCTCTAACCAACTATTGCCCTCAGCCCCAACAATTTCACCCACGACCAAGCCAACGGCCTCATCAGCGAAAGGCTGAACCAGCTCACTCAGCCATTCCGGGCGAGGCCGACAATCCGCATCGGTAAACACGATGATGTCATGGTGGGCAGCACGAATGCCGTTGTTGCGAGCCGCGTAGGCACTTTGAATTTCCGCCTCAAAGCAATAGCGAAACTGGAACCCCTCGCCATTCGCTTGGGTAATCCGCTCCCGCAGCAAATCCGCTGTCTTGTCGTTGCTGTTGTTATCCACCAGCAGGACCTCAACGCGATCGCGCGGATAAGTCTGAGCTCTCAGGCAGTTGATTAGGGGCTCCACATCCGCCTCACCGTTATAAATCGGAATCACAACCGAGATACAAGGCTGAATGGCTTCGCCCAGGGCAGCAGAGAGGTTTGTAACAGGCAAATTAGACACTGGAATAACGGAGGAAGATTTCAGTAGCGAGGCAAAAGAAACAAGAGCGGATGCAAGCCTAGAAAAAGCTCCGGCCTTCCAGGAGCACAGACCCTAAGACTTAGAGGTCGCCGTCTTAAAGCTCACAGCATTTTGAAAAGCCGTACTGAGATAGCCCACCTGACCGTAGGCGTAGGTCAAGTTATCAAAGCAAATGGCAGGCTGAGTGATAAATTTCACAGCCTTGAACATGCCCCGTAGCAACCGTTCGCCCGCCACCTGAAGTTGGCCGAGCAGACCTCGACCTTCGAGCTGGTCGCGGTAACATTCGCTGACCCCTTGCCACCAACTACGGCGCAGAAACCAATTGCGCTGAAGACGCTCTGGAGCGACGTTATGGGCCACCAAAGCATCTGGCAAATAGGCCACTCGCAAGCCTTGTTTCAAGGCAGCCTCAGTCATATAAAGCTCCTCATTGGAGAGAAGCTTCTTACCCACACGACCCAGCTGCAAATCAAAGCCGCCCACTGACTCCAGAAAGGAACGGCGCAGGGAATAGTTCAAGCCCCGAGGCGTCAGGCTAGGGTTCTCAATCGTAACCGTCTCCTGGCCTAAATCGTAATGGCCGAGGCAAGAGAGCATGGCCTCCGAGAGCCACTTGGGAGGCTCCGTCTGTTCAGGCCACAGCAAGGTAACTCGACCGCCTGCGATCGCTAATTTGTCATCATCGCCGTAGGCCTGGACCAACGTGCGTAGCCAATGCGGTTCAGCGACGGCATCATCATCCAAGTAAGCAATGATATCCCCTTGGGACTCCAGTACTCCTCGGTTGCGAGCATGGGACAGACCCAGCTGGGACTCGTGCACATATTTGAGCCGAGCATCGTCGAGGCGGGCCTCCACGATCGCTTTCGTGGTGTCTGTTGAAGCGTTATCCACCACAATCACTTCAAAGTCACCCATGCCCTCGGCCGTTAAATCCTGGGCCAAGAGACTATCAATTGCCGCAGCTAAATAGGGGTCACGGTTGTGGGTGCAGATGATGGCCGAGATCGCAAAGCGAGGCGCAAGTTCAGAGGTCGAGGCAAGATCTGGCATGGCTGTGCCGGGGTTGAAGACTGGAAGATGCACAGACTAAAGTCATTGGAGACGGATTCGTCTCCTACTTAGTCTGACCATCTCGCCCTCAATTCGCTCACTTTGACTATGGTTTCTTGGGAGAGTTTTCCCTCAAGCCGATTTTCGGGCTCACCTGTAGCTGGATCCCCGGCGCACTGCACAACTGGAAAAAGCAGCATCAGATGCCTCTGATGCAACAACATCATCGCGTCTCCACAGGTATGGCGGAAAGGGAACATCACCAAGCCTCAACGAGGCTATAGCCCTGCTCCTTCAGCATCTGACGCAGCAGAGGCAGACTGAGACCAATGACATTGCTGTAGCAACCTTCGATTTTTTCAATAAACGCTCCCCCTCGGCCTTCCAGGGTGAAGCAACCCGCACATTGCATCGGCTCTCCAGTGGCAATGTAGGCTCGAATCTCAGCATCACTGGCCTCAGCAAAATGCACGCGGGTGGACTGGAATTTGACCAGGGGAGTTCTCTCCTCAGAGCTCGTCAAATTCACCAAAGCATGGCCGGATAGTAAATCACCATAATGACCTCGCATGGACTGCCAGCGGGCGATCGCTTCCTCCACGCTGCGGGGCTTACCATGAACCTCTCCCCGCACGACCAGGACCGAATCACAGCCCAATACCACAGTCGGCTTGGTTCCCACTGGCCAGCTTTGAGCCACCGTCATGGCCTTGGCAGCCGCCAGCTGCTGCACCAGCTCTCCTGGATCATCAACTTTGATCGAAGACTCATCGAAATCACTGGGCTGAACCTTCGGCTCAATGCCAATCCCCCGCAAGAGCTGCAATCTTGCAGGCGAGGCAGAGGCTAAAACAAATTCAGGGAAAGCCATGGAAAATCAATGGGGAGACAAGGATCAAGCAATACTGGATAGCCTAAAACAAAGGTGGAGACACAGCCTAAGCCAGATCTCCACCTCGAAGGTTATGTAAGGGCGGGTTTAGCAGTCAAAGCCTGCCATCCCAAGCCAAATACAGTTAAACCCAACCCGGCCTAAGCTTCACCCGAAGCCACAGGGCAAGATTCTGTTCAACCGCTAGCTCACGGCAAAAGAGGTCACAACCTCGCGCATCATTCCCTTAACACTCTTCCAACGGCTCTCCACGGTTGAAGCATTGAGGGTATAGAGCTGCCCTCGGTGAACCACCACCGTCGCCAAGTCATGGCGGACTTGATCGGGCAGATTCACCAAATACTCCAACAGATAAAAGGTCTTATCTCCCGCCACAAACTCCTCAGCATCCACGAGCTCAGCGGTGCGACCAGAGCCCTCGGGAGCCAAGGCACTCTTTTGCAGCAGATAACCCACTTCAGCCGGGGACCCCAACTCTGCCAAGGTTTTATCGCCAGGAACGTCGTTGATTACAACGCTGATGTTCTCAGTGCTGTTAATCAGGTCGCGGAAAACCACATCCGGTCCACCCTCTTGAGTCAGCTGCACCTGCACCCAGCCAATGGGATAGGAAAATCGATAACCATCAATACTGTCCACATAGCTCTGTAATCCGCCACCACTGGACGACACACAACCAGAAAGGCCCAGGCTGACGATGCAAACCAGGGCGATAGCCAACCCTTTAAATGTTTGTTTGAGGGCAGCAATGCGGTGCAGCATGGTTACAAAAAGCTCGAAAGTATTAGGACAGCAGGGTCTGCCCAATAGTAACCCATGATCCCGTGGCAAGGAGAGACCGTCTTGCTCCCTAGGTGAACCGAAGGAACAGCATTTCCATGAAACATCTAGACTTGCCCGCAGAGCCAAGGAATCGGAGTGAAAGAAAAGACAGTCCATGTATAGTACAGGAGATCTTTATTGATCACGATTGAGGCCAAATCACCCACATTCGGACCGCGGATATAACCAATTCTGTTCTAGGCTAATCGTTTAGCTTGCCACTTGCCGGGGCCATTCGATTGATGCTCTAAGCCCTGCAACAGCAGCTCTCTCAGCCTGAAAACAGTGTTCTTCTCCGCTACCTGAAACCATGGTCCACGGTTACGCGACGGCTTCTAGTTACGCAGAACAAGAAGTGCAGCGAGCAGGCTTGCTCGATGCCTACTGGGATTGCACTCCCCGCCAGCAAGAGCTGCTTCAGCTCTATTCCATCATCTATACCGCTGCGGGGCGAAGCAGGGTGACCGCTTGCTTCAGGCGGCTCCGGCTAGAGGATAGCGGCCCCGCAGACCGCAAAGTCATGGGTGAGGATATCGATTATTTGGAGTCTCAGGAGCTACTGTGTCTTTCCAGCCAGCCTGTCGATGATGCGAAGCCTGGCCAGCGGAAAACAACCCGAGCCAATAACAATCTGGCGGGCCAGAGCGCAGGCACCTATTGCAATCGCCTCATTGTTGAGATGGTGACGCGGGATGCGATCGCTGAGAATCATTTCGCCGCCATGGTCGATGCGGTCCTCCTGGAATTTCCCCCTCGCACCCGCTGGCCCAACGGCCCCCGCCATTACAACAGCGAAGAGGAATTTCTCCGAGCCACCCGCATCAGCCTCTATCGCGGCAGTCTGGGCGAATTCAATGAGCTGTGTAATGACTATGAGCGTTACTTCCAGCGCAGCGGCCAAGTCACCCCGGCAGGCATTTTTGAACAGGTTATCAACAATCCCTTCGACCCCGATTGGTTCATCACCCTTGATGATAATTTCCAGGTCCTGGCGCTCACGGAGCTGCTGGATGAAGCCGTCCGCCAGGGCAAACCGGCCCTAGATGCCGTTGACTGGCTCGAAGGGCTCAGTAAATCCATACCCCCCGGCGGCCCCAGCGAGACCTCAGAGCACAACCCTTACCATGCCTGCTCCATCCTGGCGGAGCTCACCAGCCAGCGCCTCTGGCAGGGCAATATCGTCGGTGCCGAAACCAGCTTGGCTTCCCTGGAGCGCTGGGCTGCTGCGACGGAGCCGGAAGCCGTAGCCCGACGCGGGAAACCGGTGGCTCGGTTCCCACTGTTTCATGGCTGGGTGGCGTTGCTGCGGGGGGAATATGAAACGGCGATCGCCCATTACGAAGCCGCCCTCAAAGCCCTGAAAAAAGAAACGGGCAAGCGCAAGGTTTTCTTTGACGATGTAGATGGACTCTTCTTCATCCTGCTGCTGATTCAAACGGGAGCACCCAACCGGCTCCAGCAGGCCCTGGAATACTTGCAAATTGTTCTGGGGGAAATGGGGAATGCGTTTTATTCCACCTATCTGATTCTGACCAGTTTGATTCAGTTTCAGCAGGGAGATTTGACGCAAAAGAACAATATTCTGGGCAGCTTTGAGCAGAAGCAGGCCATGCGCGATCGCCAAGGCGGCCACAGCATCGAGCCCCTCATCCACGCTCTCGCCATCTACTGGCTCGACCCAGAGCAGGATGTCCTCGTGGATGACCTCATCCAGATCTACCAGCAATTCAGCAACGGCGGCTACAGCTGGCTTGCCCTGGAAACCGTAGAACTCCTGGCTCGCATTGAGCCCGACAGCAGCTATCCCCTCCAGGCCGAAATTCTGCGGGAGGACTGCCCCGTCCAGCCCCTGATCGATCTGGTTAAAGTTAAAGCCCCCTGGGAAATCCAGCTCGGAGCCCTAAGCCAGCTTTACCAACCCAGCGGAGCCCTTGAGACAAGCAGCAGCAGCGCCACCCAACGCCTCGCTTGGTGGTTAACGGTCTACGACATGGGCTACGTCCTCCAGCCTCGCGAGCAAAAGATTAGTGCCAAGGGCACCTGGAGCAAGGGCAGGGCTGTAGCGCTAAAACGCCTCGCTAAAAACCGCGAAGAATTCG
The DNA here is from genome assembly GCA_938015405.1 of uncultured Pseudanabaenaceae cyanobacterium. Classification (GTDB taxonomy): domain Bacteria; phylum Cyanobacteriota; class Cyanobacteriia; order PCC-9006; family JAAUQQ01; genus JAAUQQ01. The sequence continues at coordinate 6,201 of CALLPZ010000535.1, read as the reverse complement.
ACTACCTCAGCCCCCAGGACCACCGCATCTGCGACACCATTGAGGTTGACTACTACGGTTACAGCAGCTCCCCTTACGACTTCAACGAACAGGTCATGGTGGAGCTGATCGACCATCCCCTTGTCTTTTGGGAAGCCACGCCGGATATCAAAGTTGAAGTCTTAGCCGGTGAGCCAGAAGTGCGCGTCCTGCGCCAGGGCGAAGACCACCTCACCATCGAATTTTTCCCACCCATCGAAGGGTCTGGCGACGTCATCCTCTACAAGGAAAGCCCCACTCGTCTGCGCATTTATCAAATCGACGATGAGCACCGCCGCATTGCCGAGATTCTGGGCAACTGCGTGCGCGTTCCCGCTGCGGCGGAGGAGCAGGTGCTAAACGCCATTCGCGGCATGGCGAAGAAGATCAATATCCAGTCGGATATTGGCGGCGGCGATGAAACGGCGGAGGTCATTCCCACCAGCTCCAAGCCCCATATTCACTTGCTGCCTGCCGGGGATGGCTTGAAGGTGTCGATGTTGTGCCGTCCCTTTGGGGATGAAGGGCCTTACTATCGGCCCGGTCAGGGTGGTGAGACGGTGATTACTGAGATTGAAGGGCGGCGGGTCAGGACAGCGCGATCGCTCCCAGAAGAAATCACCCAAGCCGAAGCGGTCATCACTGCCTGCCATCCCCTCGCCAGCGAGCCCGACCACGACAACGAATGGGTCCTCGTCGAGCCTGTGCAATGCCTAGAGTTGCTCAGCGAACTCAAGGCGATGGGTGAGCAAATCACCGTGGAATGGCCCCAGGGCGAAAAGCTGCGCGTCACCCGCAACGCTGACCTCGATAGCCTCAACATGCGCCTGCAAAGCAAAGGCGACTGGTTTGAAGCTAGCGGCGAAATCCAGCTCGAGAACGACCAAGTCATTGATATGCAGCGGGTGCTTGCCCTGCTGAGCCAATCCCAGGGACGCTTTGTCGAGCTAGACGATGGCCAATTCCTCGCCCTCAGCGAAACCTTCCGCCAGCGCCTGGAAGAACTCTGTGCCTTCTCCGAGATGAGCAAAAAGGGCCTACGGGTCAATCCCCTGGCTAGCAGCGCCATGGAGGACTGGATTGACGATATCGGCGATCTGGAAGCCGATCTGGAATGGCATGAGAACCTTAAGCGCATCCGAGAGCTAGACGACATTCAGCCCGAAGTGCCCTCCACGCTCCAAGCCGAGCTGCGGGACTACCAGATCGACGGCTTCCAATGGCTATCGCGCCTGGCCCACTGGGGCGTGGGGGCCTGCCTGGCCGATGACATGGGCCTGGGCAAAACCCTGCAATCCCTCGCGCTGATCCTGACTCGTGCTCCAGAAGGACCGACCTTGGTTGTTGCGCCAACATCTGTGGGCTTTAACTGGATTGCCGAAGCCCATAAATTTGCCCCGACGCTCAATCCCATTGCCCTGGGCAGCGGCAACCGCAAGAAGATCATCCAGGGGCTCAAGCCTTTTGATCTGCTCATCTGCACCTACGGGTTGCTGCAACAACCTTCCGTGTCCGAGCAGCTCGCCGAAGTGCAATGGCAAACCATCGTTTTGGACGAAGCCCAAGCGATCAAAAACGCCACCACCAAGCGCTCCAAAGCCGCCATGCAGCTCCAGGCAGGCTTCAAAATCCTCACAACAGGCACCCCGATCGAAAACCACCTGGGGGAACTGTGGAACCTATTCCGCTTTATCAACCCCGGTCTGCTCGGCTCTCTCGACAAATTTAACCAGCGCTTCGCCGCCCCCATCGAGCGCTACCAGGACAAGGATGCAAGAAAACGCCTCAAAAAGCTGATCCAGCCCTTTATCCTCCGCCGCACCAAAACCCAGGTGCTATCCGAGCTGCCCTCCCGCACGGAAATTGTGCTCAACGTGGAACTGAGCAAAGCGGAAATGACCCTCTACGAGGCCATGCGCCGGGAAGCCCTCAGCCGCCTTTCCGAAAAGGATGGCCCCCCGGGACAGCAGAGCCTGCAAGTGTTGGCCGAAATCATGAAACTGCGGCGATTGTGCTGCAACCCTCGCCTGGTCATGCCGGACACCACCTTTGGCAGTTCCAAGTTAGACGCCTTCCGCGAAGTCTTGGCGGAGCTGCTGGACAACAAGCACAAGGCTCTAGTCTTCAGCCAGTTCGTCGATCACCTCGCTATCCTGCGAGAGCACCTGGAAGAGCAGGGCATTGCTTACCAATACTTGGATGGCAGCACCCCGCAGAAGCAGCGGAAAAAGCGGGTTGATGCCTTCCAAGCGGGTGAGGGTGATGTCTTCTTGATCAGCCTCAAAGCAGGCGGCACTGGCCTCAACCTCACCGCCGCGGACTACGTCATCCACATGGACCCCTGGTGGAACCCCGCCGTGGAAGACCAGGCCTCGGACCGGGCTCACCGCATGGGGCAGAAGCGTCCGGTGACGATTTATCGTTTGGTAACCCAGGGGACGATTGAGGAGAAGATCGTAGAGTTGCATCAGCAAAAGCGTGACCTGGCCGACAGCCTGCTGGAGGGCACAGAGTCTAGCAGCAAGATGTCCACGAATGACTTACTGAAGCTGATTCAAGAGGTATAAGACAGCGGCCAAAATCCATTGTTTATACTGTATGCAGGGGAGTAGGACCAATTATGATTGCCAGTGCCTCAATCCAAACCCAGCAAGAGTTCTCCGGCGAGCAGCGCATTGCGTTTCACAGCCTGGATTGGTCTGCTTATCAGCAGATGAAAGCTCTGCTCAATGAGCGGACCAAAGCGAGATTTACCTATGATCGCGGCACCTTAGAAATCACAATGCCCTCCCAGTCCCACGAATCTTTTGCCGAAATCATCGGTCTTTTTATTCGCATCTTGGTGGTGGAGATGGGCCTGAAGCTGATGTCTCTGCGCTCGACGACGCTGGACCGAGCGGACTTGGAGCGGGGAGCTGAGCCAGATAACTGCTATTACATTCAGAACCAGCCGAAAGTGGCGGGTCGCAAGATTGATCTGGCAAACGATCCACCGCCGGACTTGGTGGTGGAAGTGGATATCAATCACACCGATATTGATAAGAATGCCCTTTATGCGGCGATGGGTGTGCCTGAGTTCTGGCGATTTGATGGGCAGATCTGGCGGATTTATCAGCTCCAGGCGGGTGAGTATGTTGAGATGGAGACTTCGCCGACGTTTCCACTTGTTGAGAAGGACAAGCTCTATGACTTTATTGCGGCTTGCGAGTTGGATGAGGTTGAGGCTGAAGTGGAGTTTCGTGGTTGGGTGAGAGAAGCGATCGCTTAGGAACCCTGTTCGCTCAATCGATGAGGCGCGGTTCTTCTTCGCGCTATTGCTAGACTGTTATCAGTAATCGACGGCTAGGGCTCTTGCCATGACGGTAACGCTAGCGAAGTGGACGGTAAAGGAATATCACGAGCTGGTAGCAACGGGAGTGCTGCGCGATCGCCCTGTGGAGCTGTTAAACGGACAGATTGTAGAAATGCCGCCAGAAGGACCAGAGCACGCCTATTTGGGAGAGGAAGCGGCAGCCTATTTGCGGCGTAAGCTTGGCGATCGTGCCCGCGTGCGAGAAGCAAGGCCGATCACGCTCGTGGAGCAAGGCTCTGAGCCAGAACCAGATATTTCAGTCGTCCGACCGCTGGGTGAGGTTTACTACGAGCGACATCCCTACGCAGAGGATGTGTGTCTAATCATCGAGTTCTCAAAGTCAAGCCTAGGGAAGGATTTGGAAGCGAAGCGAAAGACCTACGCAGCAGCAGGGCTGAAAGACTACTGGGTCTCTAACCTTAAGGCCCGTGAACTGGTAGTGCATCGCAAGCCAGTAAATGGGGATTACCAGTCTGTTGAAGTACTTCGGGAGGGAACCATCTCGTTGATTGAATTTCCTGAGGTGGAGATGAGTGTGAGTAGCCTGTTCAAGCGCTAGTGGGGCTTCAAATAACCACATGCTTATCGTCGTTCTCTTGCATATATTCGGCTTCTGTTTCTTTTTGTTCAGAATGCTCTTACTTCTTAGGAATGCAGCAGACAGGGAAACTTGGTTTGAATCTCTAGGTTCAGGCATTCCAGGCTTAGGATGTCTGCTCTCCTTATTCGGTCTATGGTGCCCCATTCATGTTGGGAAGGTTCTAGCTGGTATTTCTACCCTAGTAGTTCTTGCCTTTGGTAGACAACTTTATGAAGTAGTTATTTTCGGAATTGTTGAGGTTAAGAATGACTGAAAAAAAGCTTTAGAGCATCACTCAGACTGGGAAACCAGCATTCAGAGAGCTGGTGGAGAGCTAATCCTCTCCATGGAGCTAGGTGCTTGAGTTAGTAGTACTCATCATTCAGCCTTAGCTGGTAATGAATCTCCGTTGCACCATGCTCACATAGATAACCTCCAAAAGCTGGCAAGCCTTGCTGTAAGGCAGGAAAATCCAACCGATTCAACACTAGTTCTTGTCCTTCAACATAGACCTCACCATAGGCATCTAGATAGGAACCATAAAGACTTGGCAAAGTCCTTGCTCCCATCAAAGATCCTATTTCTGATTGAATCAGCTCTCGCTTTCTATAGGCTTCAGAGTTGTACATATCATCAGGATAATGAGATAATCCTAGGCCCAATTCAGACTGTTCTTGATATATCTTGATAATTTCAGGATTGAGGTCATGATCATCAGAATTCAATAGTTCTTTAGCTCTTTTTTGAACACTATTATTCGCCTTTTCGTAAACTTCTTTATAGGCAGATTCGACCCATTTGGGTTTATTGAGTAGCCCAGAAAAAACTATCTTAAATATACTCCCTCGTGAAAAGACATTCAGCATATCCTGATTCATTGAATCCAACATCTTTCTATATGTTTCGCGCGCCTTTTGCTCCTGTATAGCCTGGGCCATCGAGACTTTCTCAGGGTCCCAAGGGGCACGAAGTGAAAATTGTGAGCCATAAGAGAAGAAGTCTGAGAGTTCATTATTCAGTTTTTGACGTTTTTCCTCATCAGGAATGACAGCAGACAGCGAGATTTCCCAATACTCTTCATAGTCAATTGAGAGCGAGAATACTTCCCCCGCATGTTCTTCAAAAATGGTAGCCAGTTGTGAGCTAGTGGATGGATCCACAACAGCAACAAGGATCGATTGCCCCCAAACTCTTAATCCATGGGGTTTTCCTGCAACAACCTCAATGGCCTTCTCCCAAGCATCTTGCAAATCTTGGGGGTTATTGAAGTTACTCGCCATATCCCTGCTCTGAGGGTTCCAGAGTACAGAAATGATGGAGTCCTCGCTGCTTATGATTGGAGCATCACAAGCATAGCGAAGAGGAAAGTCAACAACCTTTTCAGGAGAAACCGAAACACTTGAGAGATCGTCCTCAGTTCCCAAAGGCGAATCTATTTGAGAATTTTGAGCTGTACAAGCGCCCAGGCCCAAAGCTCCCACAACGGCATAGAACAAACGTCGAAAATTCTGCATCGCAGGAGTGCCTTTCAGTCTCGAAGCTACATAATCGTTATAATTCCCTACCTGTTAAGTGATTATCGGGATGAGCTGACGCACAAATACAAGACTAACGAGTTCTAAAGTTAGTTTTTCATCGCTTTTACAGCACCTAGATACTGATTCAAAAAAGGCAGCCCGCCGATCGCAGGCAAAAAATACCTAGAAGTACAAAGCAACCCCAACGCCGCCGCCGCCGCCTCAGGCATATAGGGTTGGTAGAACAACACCAGCGCCGCATCCCGCGTCCCCACCCCAGCAAAGGTTAAAGGCAGCAGCCCTGCCAAAATCGCCAGGGGCGACAGCGCAAAGTTAATCAGCGCAGGCACGGCTTCTTTGAGCGCCAGAATAAAGAACCAAATTTGCAGCAGGTGCAGGAACCAAAGGAAAACAGAAGTCAGCGTAATCTTGGCCAGTTGGGTCTTGTCGCTCCAGAAATAGCGATGCATCTCCCCCCAAGCCTTATGCAGCTTCTCGAACTTGGGCTTCATTTTCTTAGGGGCAACGTTGCGGCCCAGATTGAAAAAGGCCTGGGCAAACTGTGCCGAGCCCAGCAGCAGCAATCCCATCCCTAAGCCGCCCAAAATGCTGACCGTGAAGAACCAGAACAGGCCGTCCTTTTGCGGATACAACAGCAGGCCAAAGGCACACCAGAGCAGCAGCGACAGCATGTCGCAGGCTTTTTCAAACACCACTAGGGAGAGGGAGAGAGA
>CALLPZ010000534.1 GCA_938015405.1 uncultured Pseudanabaenaceae cyanobacterium | reverse complement strand
ATGCGATCGCGACCCACAGCCAACCACTCTCCCAGGCCGATTTGCAGACTCGGTGTGCCGAGTTGACGGAGTTGCGCCCAGGGTTCTGTTTTGGCATTGAGGCTGAGGCTTGCCACGGCGTTATTGGGCACCAGGGCCATCGCCGATTCCAGGCTGGAAGGACCTGTGGTTGGGCGGCGGAGCAGATAGCTGGTGGCACCGCCGAGGGCGAAGGTTGCAGCAGCTCCCAGGAGAAAGATCTGGGTTCGCCGCTGTTTGAGGCGGCCCAGGGATGCTTGGGTCTTGCCCCGGACAGCTTGCTGAAGGCGTTTACCTAGGCCGGGCTTGGCTGGGTCCGAGGTCCCATCCCCTTGGGAGGGCGCTTCTAAGACTGCGACAGCTGTCTCTTCCCCAGGAGCTTCCTCTAGGTTGGCTTCGGAGGTTGCCTCTGTTCCTGGGGTTTCGAGGTCTTCGCTGTTCTTGTCGCTGATCACTAGAGATGCTGTGGGGGGAATGGATGCTGTGGGTTCAGTCTGGGCAATGAACTGGCTATTGACTGCGCTGCTTCGGTTTATTTCGCCATCTTGGACGTCGAATGCTTGAACAGAAGCTGGATGATGGTCAGCGGAGGCTTCTGGGACAGCGATGTTGTTAGCATCTGCCCCATTGTTGGCGTCTGCCTCAGCATTCGCTTCCGCTTCGCTATTTGCCGTGGGCTCGGCGATCGCCATGGGCTGGACCTCCATCAGTGAAGCATCCACGGCGATAGTGGCCTCAGCCGAGGATGCCATTGCAGAGGAGGCGTCCTGCGGTGTTGCTCCGACTGCTTCACTGGATGCTGCGGCCATATCCGGTTCTACCGCCAGTTGCGCTGTGGCGAGGGAATCTGTCGCCAGTTTTTCTGCCGCAGGAGTTGCATCGGATGGGGGGTCGAACTGAGGATCAAGGGTCGTCATGCTAGCGGCGTTGATTAAACGTCGGTCAAACCGGTCGAGTCGCAGCGATCTCCCTGGGCAGGAGCATCTCTAGGCGGGATGGAGTTTAATCCTCTCACTGGGCTTAATCCTATCGCTCCCAGCAGGTTTCCGGGTGGTTTGTCGGCAAGGGCATCATTGCAATTGCTGACCTAAAAGCCGTAGCGATTGGCGACTAGACTGTATCAAATTATCCTTTAAGGCCGCTGAGGATCGCGGGTGTTATGCCGGTAAGGTCTTTGACCCCACCAAATTGCTGGGCCGCAGGTCCAACTGCTAAGAGAGGAACTGCATTGAAGGTGTGGTGAGAAGTGGATAAATCCTCCACGTTGCCGTGGTCACTGGTGAGGATCAGGGTTAGGGATCGCGGTTTCTGAGTGATCAAGGTTTCCAGCAGGGAATCAATGCGTTGAAGGGCAGCGATCGCCTCTCCTCGGTTTTGGTGATGCCCCGCGTAGTCCGGCATAAAGGTTTCGAACAGGGTGAAGTGATGGGAGGCAGCAAGCTGGAGCAGCCGCTGCCCTGCCGCAGCTTCAGAGATGGCGGGTACATCGCAATAACGTTCCACGATCTCGCCAGTCACGTCCCAGTAAACGGCATCTCCCTGTTGATAGTCCGTCAGGGTGCGGAAAGGCACGGGGGCAGTGAGGTTGAGCAAGGCTCCCACCGCGTAGCGGCGGCGGCGTTGGGAGATCGCTTTAAAGTAGCCCGGCAGATAGGCATTGGCCTGGGTGGCTTGTAGGCCCAGGTCAATCACCTGGCGAAAGATTCCGTAGGGCTCAATCAGCTGACGTAGACTGCCATTGGCAAAGGCGGATTGGTGACGCCCGCGAAATTGGGCAGCATTGTGGCCCGTGTAGAGGGTGGTTTGTCCTGTCGCACTTTGGGGCAAGCCGGACACCCCCAGGCGGGCATCAATGGGGCGAAACAGGAGCTGATTGTCTAGGTACTGACTGGTGACGCTGAGTCCTTCCAAGAGGGGAGCCCCTAATAGCCCTGTCAAATAGGGCATGGTTTGGGCATCCGCCAGGGGATTTTCGGCTTGGGCCTGGCCCAATCCCAGACCATCGACAAAAATAAGCAGGTATGGCGATGCAGTCATCCGACCTGGCTCATCATGGCGTTTGGGAGATGCTTTCGGGTTGGGGAGCCTCGGTGACGGCCTTGAGGTCGCCAATGACCACTTCCTGCTGGTCGTAGAAGTAGTTCAGGTCTGTCCCACGGTTTTGCACTGCAAAGCAAACGGCCTCGGGCTGATCGAGATACATCACCGGCTGGCCTGCGAGGGGCAACATGCCGGCCAGGTTGCTCACATCGGAGAGGGTACCTGTCTTGCCAATCAGACCAGTCGGGAGTCGGCGATCCTCCAGGGTGCCTTTGTCATTGGGGACGATGGGCAAGACATCCTTGAGGCCTAGGTTGTGGGGCTCTAGCTTTTGGCCAATCACATCCAGCATGCGGCAGGAGGTGCGAGGAGAGGTTTGGTTTTCCCGACCGAGGCCAGAGCCATTGATGAATTGCACTTCCTCCGGTTCAACTTGCGTGAGGGCAACGGTTTGCGACTCCAGGGCTGGGGCTCCGCCCAGGAGATCGGCTAGCAGCTCCGCCATGATGTTGTTGCTGTACATGTTCATGCGCTTCAACAGTTCCTGCATGGGCAAGGAATGGTGTTCGGCAAGAATTTCGACGCTGGCCGGATCAATTGATTCGACGACGAGGGTTTGCCCGGTAATGGTGACTTGGGGTTGGGGGCTTCCCGCGGGAAAGGTTTTGAACTGTTCAGCAGCCTGCCAGGGCCAGTTTGCGGAGTCCAGACCTTCGCGGAAAAGGTTGCCAGCGTAGGGGCGATCGCGTTCAAAATTCATCACGAACACGCCTCCGACAATTAAATTGCCTTCCACCCTGGAAATGCCCAGCTGATTGAGGCTGTTGCCAATGGCAATGGCAGACTCCCAGACAAACAGCGGATCTCCTCCTCCCACAACAAACAGATCGCCTTTGACAACCCCTCCCTCAATGGGGCCATTGACGCCGATACGGGTAATGAACTTGTAGTCAGGCTCCCAACGGTCCACCGCGAGCAGGGTTGTGGCGAGCTTGGTAAGCGAGGCTGCGGGGAGGCGAGTTTTGCCCTCATGCTGGGCCAAGAGGCGATCGCCTCGCTGCACCCAAACGCCCTGCTTAGCCTGGTCAAAGCCAATACTGCCCAGGCGATTGACGTAAGCGTCTACCACAGCCTGCACTTCGGGATCCAGGTTGGTCTCATTGACCGCAATGGGCTGGAACGGCGGAGGCTCAGGTTCTTTGGGGGCGATAAAGGGCGGCAGTAGGGAGCCGCTGGGGGCTTCGCTGGAGGGGATTCGCTGAAGTCCTAGCTTGAGGCCAAAGACACCCAGCACGATCGCCCCAATCAGGTAAAACAACTTGCCGCTGGGGCGAGAGTCATGCCGGCGAGGCTGGGAGGTGGGCAAGTTCCGTTGCGATCGCTGCACTGGATTGGGGTTACCACCAGGTCTGCCATTGGAGCGCGGCGGACCAGCAGGGCGAGGTGGACGGCCCTGGGGGGGCCTTGGGGGTTGGTTTGCCATGGGAACAGGGAACAGCGGGTAGAGCAGCAGCAGGACGGGATGCGATCGCAGGAATCCGAACACTGCTTTAAACGGTACAAGGCTCCGCGAATCTTAGCAGAGCCTTGGTAGCAGACCATAAGGGGAACCTGTCCTGAGAAGCTCCCGCAGAGGGTCTTATGACGATGCCAGTACCTGGCCTACGGCTTGGGAAAGCTAGGTAAATCAATACCCGCTAGGGAGGTTGCACGTTTCTTGACGGTGCCTGCAGCCTGGGAGGCTTGAGCATTATGGCTGACCGGTGTGGAAGCCAATTCCTTCTGGCCAGCCAGAACGGAATCCAACGACAGATCGGCTTTGGCATCCTCGGGGAGGACGGGCTTGATGGGGGGGACAAAGGCCACACCATGGGTTCCCAAAGGCATGGCGTTGTGGGTGACGACATCCACTTGAGTCACAGCCTTGGGAGTCAGTATCGCGCCTTTGAGGATGGACTCGCTTTCCTCTTTCAGACTTGCTTCCAGGTCCTCGGCTTGCTCTGGGTCGAATACTGGCTCAACGGGATCTTCAGCTCCCAAACGCTGCTGGGATGCTGCGAGGCCCATCGCTGCATTTCCATAGCCCATCTGAGCCTTGGAGGTTGCCTTGGCTTGGGTGGCCCTAAATTCAACATCTTCAGGGGATTCAAAGGCTAGCTGAAGCTGATTTCCTTTGGCTACTGCGGGAGGCGTTGATGGAGCAGGGCCGATAGAAGCAGCGGGGTCCAATCCAGACAAGGCTTGGTTTAATGCTGCTTCATCCAATGGGTTTGACCAAGGTTGAACCGGCTTAGAACGGGGGAACAGCTCACCGGAGCTGTCCATGGAATCCATATCCACATCGCCCAAATCATAATCACTGTCATTGACAGAGACAGCTAGGCTTTTTTCCAGTGCAGATTTGAACTGCATTGTGTGGCGCTGCTGGCGGCTGAGACGACTCTTCAGATCGCGGCAGAGCCCTTCAGCCTGAAGGAGCTGCTGGGCCTGGTCGGAGCAGCGACGCTGAACTTGACTAAAGTCCCGCTCCATCTGAGCGACGCGTTCCTGGCTGCTATCGAGCTGGGCTTGCAGGGTCTCCACCAGAATGGTTTGGCGCTGGTGAGCTTTTTGCTGGGTATCTACTTCTTTATTGAGGGTGGCGTTGAGTTCCTGGAGCGTACCGATCTCTTGGGTGCGTTGCTCTAGAAACTGTTCTTGGATTGCGTACTGATGGAGGTGAGATTTGAAATCAGCTTGACAGTCCTGAAGGGCCCGCTCCAGCTCGCGAATCCAGCCCATCAGCTCACTGTGGTAGACCATGAGCTCATCTCGGCTAGCCTCTGAGATGTCGACTTCGCTGAGGTCATTCAAGCTGGGAGCATCGCATTGGGATTCCACTGCAATGGTGGTCGGTTCGCTGTCCGTAGAGGAGGCTTGAACCGGACTGCTTTGGAGCGCTTCGCCCTGCTGGGGGGCTGATGGCTGCTCTCCTCTGGGGTCGGACGACATAGTATTCACTGGGCTAGAAGTGCTGCGCGGGGCAGAAATACTAAAGGATGGGGAGGCGAACTTCGATCCAGTGTCGGCCTTGGCTTCAGGATGATAAACCCGGTCAAAAATAAGGGGCTGTTTCACGGGCTTAGGGACAGGGCCGTAAACCCTTTGTTCAGAGCTCGGCTCAGGAATGGGGAGAGTAGAGCTATCGGACTGAGCAACTTCATCAGTAACAGTTTCTGATAAGGGGGAGTCGGAGCTTTGGCCTTCTGAATCAGAAGGATTGTTCGGACCCGCGTGAAACGTTGCTGCCTTGTCGCTCATTGCTGCTCACCCACGTCTAAAGATGTGAAACTATTCGACCGAATCGCCTGGGAGAACCGTTGGCGTTTCTTTGGAGAGTGGTTTAGAAAACTGCGGAACAGCTATCTGAGAAGCCATGTTCACTGCCTTCTCCTGACCAAAGATGCTGGAACAACTCGCACCGAGATGTTCAGACAACTACTAGCTAATATCAGGAGCAGCCAATGTTGAGCCGTAATTCCACTTAACTTTCTGTCATGGGGCCGGCTACGTAGAAACCAGCCAAATGAAGGATGTAACCCCCTAGGGGGACTGGCAAATTACTGACTCGGACTATGCTTGCAGGAAGCCCAGGTTTTGTAAACCGTTATTATCCGCATTAAACCGTCAAATCGCTGCCAGATGTTGTGCGCGAAGATACGCAAAATCTCTGGGTTAACCAATATTTACTTGGAAGTAAACGTCGATATAATTTGCCCCAAATGGGTCGAACTAAGCAGGTTGTAGCATCAAAACTTTACCTCCATCGAGGGGGTGACTGACCGGATCCATTTGAGGTAGAGACCCGGGTGGCGAGGCTTTGAGCGTTAGTCTCTGGTTCTAAGGGCTGACCCGCTGGAGACCGTGAGATGCCGTTCCGAAGGGATGGGTTGAGTGCCAGTAGGGTCGGGTCCCCAGCTCTCTAGGGATTGGGTAGAACCGAAGGGCGATGGATGTGATCAATGAGAATTGTCAAAATAAATCGGTAGGTCTAGCCATTGAATGTCTTACGAGAAAGAACCTACAAAAGCGACTGATGCAGCAGCTCTCGATGCATCAATGCGCGATCGCGCAAGGACTGAATTTGCTGCTTGCTCAAGGCTTTACCCTGCTCAAACTGAACTTGCCAAGCTTGGGCGATCTCTTCTGAAGATTCGGGGAGCGTTTCTAAGTCCCAACCGGGGATGTCCGTTTCATCCATCAGGCGATTGACTTTGGGGTCGTAGCTGAGGGCATAGCAGCGATTTCCCTCCGCCGCGGCCATGATCAGGCCATGGAGGCGCATGGAAATCGTCATATCGACTTGTTGGAAGATGCCTTTGAGGTAGCGGGGGTCTTCGATTTCAATAATTTGGCAAGGCCCGGTGAGTTGCGCTTTGAGCTGCTGGGCGATCGCCCGATCCAGCGCGGGGTGGAACGGCAGCAACAATATAGAAGCCCCGCTGCTCTCTTGCAGGCGCACTAAAGCATCGCCAATGCGAGCCAAGCGTTCAGGTGTGAGGCTGGGGTAGGGGCGCAGGCTAACGGCAATGCGAGGGCCAGGAAGCTCTAGGGGTTCGTAGGGAATGGCATCCAAGGCCCAGACTGGGTCAGGCGCTAGGAGGCAATCGACATTCCAGTCCTTGAGCTGTTGGGCAGAGCCACCATCGCGAACGCTGACTTCACTACAGCCGCTAAAGATCTGACGAGCCATCCAGCGGGTGAACGGGCGCTGCAGGGGTCCAATGCCTTGGGACCAGGCGATGGTGGTGAGCCCCATTTGCTGAGCAATGCCCATCAGGCCAGCGTAGTAGACAGGGCTAAGGGCACTGGTGCTGTCTTGAATGAGGCTACCCCCACCAAAGAGGAAGGCATTGGCATCTTTAAAAGTGGAGAGAATGGCGAGGCTGTTGTTGCGATCGCACACCTCTACGCCATACTGCTGTTTCGTTTCCTCAGGCTTGTCGCTGAGGACGATGGGAGTCACGCTTTTGGGCAGCATTTGCAAGAGCGTGGCTAGGAGGGCTTCATCGCCGCTATTGCCCTTGCCGTAGTAACCACACAGAACTGCTCGCATAGATCTCTTAATAACGTGACGTGGATAGGGCTGGGCAACCCCACTACAATACCGTCAGGGGCTCAGCTCCGGTGAGTGATGGCTACGGCAATTTCATTGTTATGCCCTCGCAATTCGGAAGGCGATGCCTTGGATAGACAAGGATAGAGATTACGATGCACGCCCTTTCAATTCCCACTTGGATTATTCACGTTTCGAGCGTGCTGGAGTGGACGGCAGCCATTTGGATTATTTGGCGCTATGGCGAGGTGACGGGGAATGAGGCCTGGCATTGGCTGTCGTTGGGGATGCTGCCGTCCCTAGTGAGTGCGATGTGCGCTTGCACCTGGCATTTCTTCGATAATTCCGTGGCGTTGAATTGGCTGGTGACGCTTCAGGCTGCAACGACGGTGCTGGGGAATTTCACGATGATGGGTGGGGCTTGGATGATTTGGCGATCGTCCCTCGCTGGCAAGAAAGCATAGGAAATAGGGATTGCTCACGATGGATAAGGAAACGCTATTTGCCATTTCCCTGTTTCCCTATTTGGGATTCCTGTGGTTTTTGACGAAGTCGAAGCTGGTGCCGAGGCTGGCGCTAATTGGGTTTTATGTCTTGCTGGTGTTTGTGGTTGTAACGATTCCAGCAGGGATTTATGCCAAGGTTCATTACGGTGAGGAGCTGGCCAATGTGGATTGGCTTCATGGCAGTGCGGAGTCATTTTTGACGCTGACCAATGTGTTGGTGGTGTTGGGCTTTCGCAATGCCTTGAAGCGGGCTGAGGCGGATGCGAGCAAGGCCCAAGGCTAAGTCAGGAAAGAACGAACTCGATTACGGCTGGACTTTCGGATTTTTAGGGATTTTTTGAGTGATGGTGCAGGCTGTAGCGGTGGAAACAGAGGCAGAATTCTGGACTTGGCGGGGCCATTCCATCCGCTATCAGCGATGTGGGAAGCAGGGGCCTGCACTAGTATTGATCCATGGTTTTGGAGCGTCCAGTGACCATTGGCGCAAGAATTTGCCCGATTTTGGTCAGACCCATCAAGCTTTTGCAATTGATTTATTGGGCTATGGGCGATCGGCCAAGCCTACTCCGAGTGAAGACGTCCAATACACCTTTGAGACATGGGGAGAGCTAGTCAAAGATTTTTGCCGAGAGGTGGTGGGTGGCCCAGCATTCTTTGTGGGTAATTCCATTGGCTGCGTGGTGGCGTTGCAAGCAGCAGCCTATGCCAATGGTCTAGCCGATGAAGCTGGTGATGCTGAACAGGCAGATCTGCTGTGCCAGGGCGTCGTGATGCTGAATTGCTCGCTGCGGTTGTTGCATGTACGCAAGAAGCATTTGCTGCCGTTTTACCGCAGTGCTCCGGCTCCGCTGATGATGAAGCTGCTCGCAAATACGCCGATTGGGCCATTCTTCTTTTCGCGCTTGGCAACGCCGAAGACCTTGCGGACGGTGTTGAGTCAAGCCTATGGGCGAAAGGAGGCAATTACGGATGAGTTGCTGGAGCTGTTGCTAGGCCCAGCATTTGAACCGGGGGCAGTGGATGTGTTTTTGCAGTTTATTCAGTATGACCACGGGCCGCTAGCAGAGGATTTGCTGCCACAGATGCGTTGTCCGGTGTTGGTGCTGTGGGGGGAGGAGGATCCTTGGGAGCCGGTGGAACAGGGGCGCGCCTATGGGGAATACCCCATGGTGGAGCAGTTTGTGAGTTTGCCGGGGTTGGGGCACTGCCCCCAGGATGAGGCACCGGAGGTGGTGGATCCGTTGGTGCGGGATTGGACTTTGGAGGTGGCGGAGCGGTAGGGATTTATGCTGGGCAGTTATATCTACGGATAGATATCCCTCTACAATAAGAAATTAGTTACTAGAAATCTTTCAGTGCTATGCAAGTTGTTGTAGATGTGAGTCAAGCTGGATTACCTCTTGAGGCTGAAGAATTAGAAGTCTATGCCCATAGATTAGTTACAGAATTGCAAGATGTAGACTTTGCTGAAAATACTGCGCTAGTACGAGAAGAGAAAGCTCCATCAAGTTCCATGGCTGGTGAAGCAGCATTTTTATTAGGAGTTCTGCAGACTGAAGTTACTGCTCAAAATATTGGCAAATTAATGGCTTGGTTGTGGAGTCTAAAACCAAGTACTTTATTAAAAATCATCTATAAGAACGATGGAAAGGAAGTAATTCTGGAATATCGAAACAAGGCTGAGCTGGACCAGCAGTTAGATGCTCTACATCAAATTGACTCAATTATGGTTCAGCTTATTCAGGTTAAGTAGTTTTATGTCGCGTGTCGCATTATTAATTGGCACTGAAGATTACGGTCCGCATTTTCATAGACTAGACGCGATACCGAACAATC
>CALLPZ010000533.1 GCA_938015405.1 uncultured Pseudanabaenaceae cyanobacterium | reverse complement strand
ATAGCGTTTTGCAATGAACCAATGGGCTAGCTCATGGGCCACTAACACCAGCATCAACGGCAGACCAATGGCTAAGGTCTCTGTCCAGCGATTCGGTTCCGCAAAAATATCAAAGTTGTACTGCAGGCCGCCCCGCTCCATGGCCGTCACCGTCGTGGCCCCTAACAAAATCACCGACAGAATTTTCTGAGGGGTAGAGGTTGGCACTGGGTCCGCACTGGATGGCAAAACAACCACCACAGGCTTTTCTTCAGGGCCATTGATCAGATACAAGCGATAGCGATCGCCCACCTTCTCTGCCAAGCTCGCCGCCAATGTGGCTTGAGTCTCGATCGGTTCTCCCCGCAGATTGCCCTTGAAGATGGCCCCTTGCTGATAGGGAATCGTCTCCGTCGCAAAGAACGTATCAATGCCAAAAATACCCTTCACCGCCTGCAAATCCTCGGCAGGAATGGGAGTCGGCAAGGGCTCATCTAGCGGCATCCTAGGCTCGGCCTCTGCAGAGGGGGATTTTGGAGACATGACCTCATCGTCATCCATGGCCGCATGGGCATCACGATGAGCCTCCTTTGCCGCTTCCTCCTCTCGGAAGGCTTTCTCCAAACGCTCACGAATTTGCTCGCTCTGTCCAGCCTCTCGCAGCTGTTTACCCAGATAGATATAAACCCCAGTCGCTCCCACGAAGAGCAAGATGATCGCCACAAAGCTGACGTAGATGCCCAACGCAAAGAGGCCGAAGAACAACAGCCAAGGCAGCATCAGTACAACAGACTGAAGCCAAGCCAGCAGACCCATCTTGCCGTAAGGGCGCGATCGCACATAGCCCCACACGAGCGTCCCCAGTGCCACAAGACTTAGAACCAATGTGGTTAGATTTTCTGCCGCCATAGCAATCTTGAATGAAGTATTAGCCGTTTCCTAATGCCCCAACAGGGCGCTTCCAGCAATGTAAAAGCTCCTCCACTGTAACGGCCTATCCGTCCTACAGACTGGGCTGAAGCTGAATGCAACATCTCACTCCATTCCCTTGCCTTGCCCGGCCATTTAAGCCGCGATTTCTTAAGCCTGCGCAGCAGCCAAAGCGACGCGCAACTGCCCCTGATGCTCATCCAATAAAGCCTGACTCGCCTGGGCATCCAGCCCCGACCAATGCATCATCAAGGCACGCTTGACCGACAGGTCGCTGCGTTGGAGCAAGGCAGCGGCAGCTTCCCGGTCCAAGTCCGCCAGGTCGCCCAAAATTCTCAAGGCTCGGTCTTCCAATTTGCTATTGGTCACCGCCACATCAATCATGCGGTTGCCAAAGACCTTGCCCCGCTTCACCATCACGCCCGTAGACAGAATATTCAGTGCCAGTTTGGTCACCGTGCCAGACTTCAGCCGCGTTGAGCCTGCCAAAACCTCAGGGCCTACTAGCAAACGAATATCTACATCTACATCGATGGGCACTTGCTCAGCAGGTACACAGGCAATAAAGACAGTGGTCGCCCCAAGGGTATTGGCTTTCTTCAAAGCCCCCTGAACGTAGGGCGTCGTACCCCCGGCAGTGATGCCCACGACCACATCATTAGCCCCCACGCCACGCTCAACCATGGCTGCAGCCCCATCATTGGGCAAATCTTCCAGACCTTCTGAACTGCGCACCAGGGCATCCTTCCCACCCGCCAAAATGCCCTGAACCAGTTCCGGTGGCGTGCAAAATGTGGGTGGACATTCCGCAGCATCCAGAACGCCTAAGCGACCACTGGTTCCTGCACCGATGTAAAACAATCGTCCCCCCTCGGCCATGGATGCAGCAGTGCGATCAATGGCCTCAGCCAAAGGTTCACGAGCAGCGGCGATCGCAGCCACCGTCTTGACATCTTCCTGATTAAAAATATCGACAATTTCTAACGCAGAGCATTGATCCAGATTTTGGCTGGCTGGATTACTTTGCTCCGTCAATAAATGGCCTCGATCCTGCAACTCTGTCGCTGGGAGACCCGCTTCAGCCTGATGCTCAGCCGCCATAATTCAAATTTCCTTAATTCACAAGTCAAACGCCACCCACCCAAGCTTCTGGCTCTGCTTAAAATCCAAGCCAGAAGGGTTTCCAAGCCTCGAACCCAGAACACCTTTGGATAGGCAAAGTCGATGGCAGGCAACACCGAAACTTACAGAAGGCCTTCCAAACGACGTCGAATATCATCCAAATCCCCGGCAGGAAATGCTTCATCCTCAGGCGAAGACGCCTCAGGGGGCGAAGACTCTTCAGACTGACCAGGACGATTCAACCCTGAGTCAGCAGACGCCACTTTATCCCCATCCTTCTCCCATCCCATCTGCTCCATATTTGAAGCAGGAGGAACAATCAGCAGACGATCCGAATCGCTCTCTGGCACAAAGCCTTGGGGTACAAGTTTGGACTGGTAATTAGCCCCTTCACAAAAGTCCTCGATCTCTTTGCGATCAATCGATTCCACAGAAGGAGTCATAAAATCCTGGGCCTCAAGCAGCAACGCATAGCGCGTTGCATCATCTTCATCCTCAAACATCAAAACAATGTTTTGATCGCCCACACTAAGGGTATGAATCCCCTCATTCCCCGAATCATCACGGAACAGTAGGACAAACACGTTCATGGATGGCACCTCCCGTCTATGATTTACCCGATCCTGATGAATGAGTAGGGTCGGCGGCAAAAGCAGGATGATTCATTAACGAATCCATCACACGAACACCACGCAACTGATTACTCAACGGCAAATGTCCCCGAGGCGCTGTTCTATCCCAGGTAAAGGAGCCAGGATAACGCGTCCAAGTGTTGCCTTCTTTCCAACCAATCCGAGGCCAAAGCTGCTCCCAAACGCGACCCACGCCCAGCCAAATCTCTCGCTGAACAGAAAACCCAAACAGACCTTCGGAGTAGACACGCCACAGCTCATCCAGGGTGCGCAGATCCTCAACAGGCAAACCAGGAATTTCCGAGAAATAGACCCACTTTCGCTTCACCGCAGCCTCTCCGGCTAGCTCACAAAGCTTACGGGACGTCTCAATATCCGCCTGCTTATATTCCTCTTTGACCAACAACTCTTCCAAAGGTGCGTAATCAACGCCTTTTCGAGAGGTCAGAGCCAGCAATCCTAAAGGGAAATTTTCTTCTAGGAATTGGCGAGAGGCAGCATTATCATCAGCCAGCAACAACCGATAGGTGCTCCCAGCAAGCCAAGTAAACTGACCCGCATCACGCTCTGCAAGCAGAGAATCCTTAAGCACAGCGAGACCAGCCTCACCCTGGTCAGCGAGACCAGCAAAAGCAGTGAGACGGGTCTTATCTAACCGCGAAGAGAGACGATCTCGTAGGCGGGTAATTTCTTTATTTTCAGCAGAAGACACAGGCTGAGCCATCACAATCGACAATCACAATGAACGAAGTCAACAGTTCAACCAGAAAGTTCGCAGACTTTGCTGCAGCGCAATAGGCCGCTGAACTCCAAGCCAGCATACATCAATACATGAAGGCATTTGAAGTCTAACAGCCGCACTCGCCAATGCTTCGGAAAGCGATGCCACGAGCCCGAGGCTGACTCCAAAGCGCCCAGGGAACCAACACAGCCAATGGTGCTTGGATATTGAGTCTCTGCATTTGGGCCGCAAACTCACCCAGCCCCAACAGAGCCATCAACGATCATCCCAGATTATTTTTTCTCGTCCGGCTTAGACGTAGAGGGGGCACGGTAGCCATGCTCATAGGAATAGCGCACCAACTGAGCACGGTTATCCAAGCTCAATTTGCTCAGAATATTGCTCAAATGGGTCTGGACAGTACGAGGACTAATGAATAGGCGATCGCCAATCTGCCGGTTCGTGAAGCCCTGGACCACCTCCCAAAAAACCTTTTCCTCCGCAGGTGTTAGCGGCAGGGGCTCAGGATTAGCAACTTCCTGCTGGGAAGCACTCTCAGCACTGGCTTTTTCCAGCAAACGCTCAATCTCTTCATGGATGCGACGGGAGCGCTCCAACTGACCTTCAATCTTGGCCAACAGCTCCCGAGGCTCGAAAGGCTTAATGAGATAATCATCGGCCCCAATGGAGTGACCTTGGATGCGATCCTCGATATCGCCCCGACTCGACAGGAAGATAAATGGAACCAGCTGGCCCTCTTGGCTGGTCCGCAACCTTCGACAAAATTCAAACCCATCCACACCGGGCATCAAGATGTCAGAAACCACTAAGTCAGGCGAGTATTGCTGAAACGCACTCAAGCCCTCTTCACCAGAGCCTGCATCTTGCACACTGTAATTTCGTTTGGTGAGGTAGCGGGCCAAACCAGCCCTCAACGTCACATCATCATCGACGATTAATATTTTACTCATAGCTTCGCCAGTGACGCAGATCTTCAACCGAGTACATTATTAAGCCCAGTCCTCATTCTATTGTGCGCTCAAGCGGGGCAGCTGTAAAACGCGATAAGTAGTATCTACTTTATCTAGTGGCAGATGTATCTCCTCCGTGGCCCTGCGGGCAATATAGAGTAGGCCCCGCTACCATAGAGGTTCATTCGTCTCATAGCGGAAGCACTCCAGATACAGATCACTGTTTTATTCCCTAAAACAGTGGATACAAGTAACGTAATGGCACGATGAACGCCCAAGGCGCATCCGCCACATGACCCGTCTCAAGTTTGGCGGATTGCTCATCATCATTGTTTTGGGTCAAAGAAGAGGACAACTGTTGTGGACGCCGAAAAGCAGAGAGTTCTAGGATTTTTTATCGAAGGTGCCCGTGAGCACTTGGACACCATTGAGCGAGGGCTGCTCAATCTCCAAGCAGCCATGGCCGACCCAGAGCAAGTGAATGAACTCTTTCGAGCTGCTCACTCTGTCAAAGGTGACGCTGCAATGCTGAGCCTCAACGGCATTCACAAGGTGGCTCACCGCCTGGAAGACTGCTTCAAAATATTGCAAGAGAACCCGGTCCGTATTGACCAGCAAGTGGAATCGCTTTTTCTACGGGGATTTGACACCCTCCACGAACTTGTAGAGAAACTACAAACTGGCGAGGGAGAGACCGACGGCGACGCCCAGAAAGTCATTTCTGAAGTTGAGCCTGTTTTCCAACAACTCCAGGACTACCTCAAGCATCTCAGTGGTGGCGGTGACGAAAAGTCCATTCCACCCGGCTTCGACAGCAAGGTCACGACCACGCTGAAGAAAATGCTGCAAATTCTCAGGGCGGAAGATACGAAGGGGGAGCGCCAAAAGCTCACTCTTCTTTGCGACCAGCTGGCTCAACTTGACCCAGGTGTTGAAGCTTGGCAAACGTTATTGCTGCTATCCAAGCGAGCGGTACTCAACCCCCAAGCATCCTATAAAGCCCTGGCTCCCATCTTGATCAAAGAGATCAAGCAGGCTAGCACTCTGATCGTGACAAATAAGGGGCATGATGTCTCGCCTTCAGCCAACCTACGCAAGCTAGCTGGACCGGAACCCGCCACGGCTCCAGAGGCCTCTCCCGCCAAGCCTGCTGCTGAACCACCTAAAACGGCAGCGGCGCTACCGGAAGATCCCAAGGAGATTGCGAAGTTGCTGATTCAACAGTTAGATCGTAAAAAGCTGGTTGCAGTTGCCCAAATGCTGGTGCGCTATATCAAGCAGGCCAAGGCTTAATTCAGATTATTGCCGTAAGTTAGCAACCTCAAACCATCAGAAACCAAGGCATCTCGGCTTTCACCAGTCGGGGTGCTTTGGTCGTTTTAAATTCCCCGGGGTTAGGAGAACGAAAGAAACAAGACTGCTGCCTGCAATTGTAGACAGCCTGAAACCTCAGCTCTTACTCATCAGCCAACCAAAAATAATCTTGAGAAGTATTTGAATACCCTAAAACGAACGTGGTGCTCAAAAGCCAAAGCATCCAATCGCTGGTTCAGACCATAAGAGTTATAAAGTAGCCCCCGATCCGAATAGTTCAGCTTCAAGATAGAGAGGTGCCAGAAACCGTATATAAGCGAGGGTTCTGACCCCTAAGAAAAAAATGTTTTTCCTCTCAAATTCAGTTCTATGCTAA
>CALLPZ010000532.1 GCA_938015405.1 uncultured Pseudanabaenaceae cyanobacterium | reverse complement strand
CGCAAGCTTCCCCAAGCCAATCTCCAGGGTCTACTCCCTCTTCGAAAACTACTGACGTCATCGTCATTTCCCATGGCTTAGCCTCCAACCGAGAGACCCTCGCTTACTTCGCAGAGCATTTTGCATCCTACGGTTTTGGTGTGGTGGTTTTAGAACATGTAGAAACCAGTAGCGAGCGTTTTAACCGTTTCTTGACGGGTCAAGAAGGACCCCCCGATCCCTCAGAACTGACCAGTCGCCCCAGGGATATCACGGCGGTCTTGGATTACTTAACCCAGCAATCCAAAAGTGATTCCACATTGCAAAACCTCAATTTGACCGAAGTGGGTTTACTGGGGCAATCCCTGGGGGGCTATACCGTCTTAGCCGCATCGGGTGCCACTCTGAATCGCCCCTTACTCAGTCAGGTCTGCGATCAATCCCTCAATGAGTTGCCCAGTCTCAATGCCTCCTTCTTGATTCAATGTCGGCTCCTAGAGCTACCCGCAGATGAAAACTGGGTGGTTCAGGATCCACGTATTAAGGCCACCATTGCCATTAACCCGTTGACCAGTGCCATTTTGGGCCCAGCTGGCTTAAGTCAGGTGAAAGTTCCAACCCTGATGGTTGCCAGTATCAACGATGTTTTTGCGCCTGCCCTACCCGAGCAGATTGAGCCCTTCCGCTGGCTAGCTATGGATGACAAGTACTTATTGGTTAGCTCTCCTGCCACACATTTCTCATTCCTAACCTCTGGAAAAGACAATAGTGTTTTACCGATTCCTCCGAGTTTTATTGGTCCAAAGCCGGAACTCACATTTGACCTGATGGAAGGGGTGAGTCTGGCCTTTTTTAAGCGCCACTTACAGGAGAAAGCTCAAGCCGAAGCTTATCTCTCCCAGGACTATGTCCATAGCATTAATGCTGCTCCCTTTGAGTTTGGCCTCTTTAAGGAGTTACCCAGCACATTTGGCAATGCTTCGACGGCATTGCGAGTCTCAGAATGATGGTTGTTTGTACAGAGTTTGTGGGTGTCTGGAAGGTTAAATGAATTCTAATTACGACATCATTATCATTGGTACCGGTGCTGGCGGCGGAACGCTGGCACATCGCCTAGCTCAATCTGGCAAACAGATTCTGATTTTGGAACGAGGGGACTTTCTGCCTCGAGAAAAGGCTAACTGGGATGCTAAGGAAGTCTATTTAAAGGAGCGTTATCATACCCAGGAACGCTGGTATGACGACCAGGGGGGAGCCTTTCGACCCCAGATGAGCTATTGGGTGGGTGGAAATACCAAAGTCTATGGTGCAGCCCTGGTGAGAATGCGTCAGCGGGACTTTGAAACGGTGGCCCACCAAGGCGGGATCTCTCCGGAGTGGCCGCTGGGGTATGACGATTTTGAGCCCTACTATGCTGAAGCTGAACAGCTCTATGATGTCCATGGTCAGCGGGGGGAGGATCCGACAGAACCTCTATGCAGTAGTGATTTTCCCCATGGGCCGGTGAGTCATGAAGGCCGCATGTCGGAACTGGTTACGGGGCTAGAAAAGCAAGGGCTTAAGCCCTTTCATTTGCCCCTGGGAATCAAGCTGAATGAGGTGGATAAGACCCTGGGAAATTGCATTCGCTGTGACTCCTGTGATGGCTTTCCTTGCCTGGTGCAGGGTAAGGCTGATGCGGAGGTCAATGGCATTAAGCCGATTCAATCGCAGCCCAATATTACGCTGTTGACCCAGGCAAAAGCCGTTCGTTTGCTCACCAGTACATCGGGGCAAGAAATTACGGCGGTTGAGGCAGAGGTGGCGGGAAAGCAGGCCATCTTTAATGCTGAAATTGTTGTGGTCGCCTGCGGTGCCATTAATTCTGCTGCCCTACTTTTGCAGTCGGCCAATGATCAGCATCCCAAAGGGCTTGCCAATGGTTCAGGCTTGGTGGGTCGCAATTTGATGAAGCATTTGACAACGGCCATTGTTGCGCTGAATACCAAGCCCAACCCTTCCGTTTATCAAAAGACCATTGGGGTGAGTGACTTTTATTGGGGAGAACCTGATTTTCCCTATCCCATGGGCTTTGTGCAGAACACAGGTAATGTGCTGCGAGACATGATTCCAGCGGAAGCTCCTAAACTGTTGGCACCTTTCGTCAACCTTGTGCCGGGCTCGGAGCTAGAGCGCGTTGCTGAGCATTCCACGGGCTGGTGGTTACAAACGGAAGATCTGCCTGATTTAAATAACCGGGTTGAGATGAAAGCGGGCAAACTGCACCTGCATTATCAGGCGAATAACGAATTGGCGGGCGATCGCCTGATTCACCGTTGGACCCAAATCCTCAAGGCGGTTGATCGTGCCGAACAGGTGATTCCCTTTGGGCTGTATCCCCGCAATAAAACACCGCTCCAGGTGGTGGGCCACCAATGTGGAACCTGCCGCTTTGGCCGCGATCCCACAACCTCCGTTTTAGACCTCAATTGTCGCAGCCACGAAATCGACAATCTCTATGTGGTGGACAGCAGCTTTTTCCCCTCGAGCAGTGGCATGAATCCCACGCTCACGATTATGGCCAATGCCCTCCGGGTGGGAAATCACCTGTTGGAGCGATTGTCATCATCTACACCCCAGTCTTAGCACTTGCCTTAGCCCTGCCCATTCTTTACTCGATTTGATTTGCCATGACGACTGAACAACAACGCCTAACGGATGGCAATGCCTGGAAACGCTGGGGTCCCTATCTCAGTGAACGCCAATGGGGCACGGTGCGAGAGGATTACAGCGAATACGGTGAGGCTTGGGATTTCTTCTCCCATGACCAAGCTCGGTCTCGCGCCTACCGTTGGGGCGAAGATGGCATTTTAGGCATTTCTGATGATCGGCAGCAGCTCTGTTTTGGCCTGGCGCTCTGGAATGGCAATGACCCGATTCTCAAGGAGCGTATCTTTGGCCTAACGGGTAATCAGGGCAATCATGGCGAGGATGTCAAAGACTATTATTTCTACCTCGATAGCACCCCCACCCACTCCTATATGAAGGGGCTCTATAAGTATCCCCAAGCTGAGTTTCCCTATGCTGACTTGGGAGCAGAAAATCAGCGTAGGGGTCGGGGAGGATTGGAGTATGAGCTGCTGGATACCGGGGTTTTCAATGAGAACCGTTACTACGATGTCCAGGTGGAATATGCCAAGGCTGCCGCTGAGGATCTGTTGATTCGCATCACGGTTACCAACCGTGGCCCAGAGGCCCAGAGGCTACAGTTGCTGCCCACGCTTTGGTTTCGCAATACTTGGTCCTGGGGCAAGGCTGATGAGAAGCCCAGTCTAAAATCGCTCGGTATGCAAGGTGATACTCAGGTTGTGTTGGCAACCCATGCCGACATCGGGGAGCGTTGGCTCTATTGTCGAGGGGCGAAGCAACTCCTGTTTACCGAGAATGAAACCAATGCTGAGTTGCTGTTCGGTGCTGACAATCCAACTCCCTATGTGAAGGATGGCATTAATCGCTACGTGGTTGAAGGCCAGACGGATGCCGTGAATCCAGCTCAGGAGGGGACCAAGGTTTCGCCCCAGTATGTTTTAGAGCTGGCTCCAGGGGCCACTGAGGTGGTGGAGTTGCGATTGAGCGATCGCGGCAATTTACTCCATCCCCTGGGGCCTGAGTTTAATGAACTGATGCAGCAGCGCATTTTCGAAGCGGATGAGTTCTATGCGGGGGTGAATCCAAGCTGCTTAACCGAAGACCTGTGCAATATTCAACGCCAAGCCTTTGCTGGGATGTTGTGGAGCAAACAGTTCTATTACTTCGATGTGGAGGCTTGGCTTCAGGGTGACCCGAACCAGCCAGAGCCTCCTGCAGGGCGCAAGCAGGGGCGCAATCACCAGTGGCATCACCTCAATGCCACTGACATCATCTCCATGCCGGATAAGTGGGAATATCCCTGGTTTGCCGCCTGGGATCTTGCCTTCCATGCCTTGCCCCTAGCGGTGGTGGATGCAGACTTTGCCAAGCGTCAGCTGGATATCATGACCCGTGAGTGGTATATGCATCCCAATGGACAGTTGCCTGCCTATGAGTGGGCCTTCGGTGATGTCAATCCGCCGGTCCATGCCTGGGCCACTTGGCGGGTGTACAAGATTGAGAAGAAGCAAAAGGGAGTGGGCGATCGCCAATTCCTAGAGCGGGTCTTCCAAAAGCTGATGTTGAACTTTACCTGGTGGGTTAACCGCAAGGATGCCGAGGGCAACAACGTTTTTGAGGGAGGTTTCCTCGGCTTGGATAACATTGGGGTCTTTGACCGCAGTTCGCCCTTGCCCACTGGGGGCCACATTGAACAGGCCGATGGCACCAGCTGGATGGCAATGTACAGCCTCAATATGTTGACCATCGCCCTAGAGCTGGCCCAGGAGAACCCAGTCTATGAAGACATGGCGACTAAGTTCTTCGAGCATTTTCTCTACATTGCCGATGCCATGAACCATGTGGGCAATGACAAAACCCAGCTTTGGGACGAGGAAGATGGCTTCTTCTACGATGTCTTGCAGCTGCCCAGCGGAGAGCGGATTCGACTCAAAGTTCGTTCCATGGTGGGACTGATTCCCTTGTTTGCGGTGATGACCCTAGAGCCCGAACTGCTGGAAAAACTGCCTAACTTTGCAGCAAGGTTGGAATGGTTTATCGCCAATCGAACAAAGCTCAAGCGGAACGTCGCCTGCATGGAAACGACGGGTATGGAAGCCCGGCGAATGTTGGGACTGCTTTATGTCACTTTGGATCACGTGGAACGGGAGGATAAGTTACGCCAGGTGCTGAGCAAGCTCTTGGATGAGACAGAGTTCCTCAGTGACTATGGCATTCGTGCCCTTTCGAAATACCATGCCGAGCACCCTTACATCTTTGATGTGGATGGCGAGCAACATCGCGTGGACTACGAACCAGCGGAATCTAGCAGTGGTCTGTTTGGCGGCAATTCAAACTGGCGTGGTCCCATTTGGTTCCCCGTCAACTACCTAATCATTGAGTCTCTGCAAAAATTCCATCACTACGTAGGAGACGACTTCAAGGTGGAATGTCCCACGGGCTCTGGCCAGATGATGACACTCGCCGAGGTGGCTGCTGAAATCTCACGGCGATTGATTAAAATCTTCACTCAGAATGCTGTTGGCAACCGCCCACTGTATGGGGGCATTGAGTCCTTTCAACAGAATGATCAATGGAAAGACCTGATTCTCTTCTACGAATATTTCCATGGTGACAACGGTGCCGGGATTGGTGCCAATCATCAAACGGGCTGGACAGGCTTAGTTGCCAAGCTAATTCAGCAAAGTGGCGAATCCATTGCTTAGGGTCCATCTATCTCAATCCATAATATGAAGCTTAATCATTGGCTCAATTATTTAATTGAAGCCCTAGGCCTAGGCCTCTTCATGGTGTCAGCAGGCGTTTTTGCCACGTTGTTAAACTCACCCGATTTTCCCCTGTGTCATCTCCTGCC
>CALLPZ010000531.1 GCA_938015405.1 uncultured Pseudanabaenaceae cyanobacterium | reverse complement strand
CTCACCGACGCCGAAGTCCTCAGCAAACTCGAACCCAACCTCGACCTCCTCAAAACCCTCCTCACCTTCCGCAACCAACTCCAAGGCAAACCCGTCCTCACCATCGCCCGCCGCATCGTCAAACAAGTCGTCGAAGAACTCCAAGACCGCCTCGAAGCCGACATCCGCCGCAGCCTCCTCGGCCAACGCAGCCGACGCCCCAGCTCCCTCAAAATCGCCCAAAACCTCAACTGGCGCGGCACCATTCGCAGCAACCTACAAAACTACGATCGCCAACAACAGCGCCTCCTCGTCGAATCCGTCAAATTCTTCTCCCGCGTCGAACGCCGCCTCCCCTGGCACATCATCCTCTGCATCGACCAAAGCGGCAGCATGGCCGACTCCGTCATCCACAGCGCCGTCATGGGCGGCATCCTCGCCAAACTCCCCACCCTCAAAGTCAGCTTCCTCCTCTTCGACACCGCAGTCGTCGACCTCAGCCACCAGCTCCACGACCCCGTCGAACTCCTCCTCTCGGTGCAGCTTGGCGGCGGCACCCACATCGCCCAAGCCCTCGCCCACAGCCAAACCCTGATCGACAACCCCCAACGCACCGCCGTCATCCTCATCACCGACTTCGCCGAAGGCGGCTCCCCCACCGCCCTCAAAGCCCGCTGCAAACAACTCAAAGAATCGGGAGTCACCCTCCTCGGCCTCGCCGCCCTAGATGAGAACGCCAAACCCTACTACGATCGCAAGATGGCCGAAAAACTCGCCGCCTGCGGCATGGAAATCGCCGCCCTCACCCCCCAGAACCTCGCTGCATGGCTGGCCCGAACGATCTCGTAATTCAATTTCTGCGCCAGGCTTTTAGTGAAGAAGCACTGGGGGCGATCGCCAGCCCCGGCCAACTCCGCCGCGCCAAACAAGCCCTTAGCCTAGGCTCAACCCCCACCCTCATCTCCGCCGATCCCCTAACCATCGAACTCGGCTCTAGCAGCGGCAACAGCCACCGCATCACCTACCCCGCCGCCGTCCCTGCCGAAGCCACCTGCACCTGCCCCGCCAAAACCACCGCCACCACCACCTGCATTCACGTCCTAGTCGCCTGCCTCTGGTTCCGCACCCAACTCGGCGGTGATGATCCTCCACCCACCCAATCCCCCCCCGCCGGTACGGACGAACCGCTGTTCGTCCCCCCAGCCTCTGCTTCGCCTTCACGCCCAGACGCCTCCCAATCCAATCCAAATCCGGATGCTGCTTCGGATCAATCTGGCTTTGGCGATCGCATTAACCCTGATGAACAGCCGGACGAACGGCGGTTCGTCCCTACGGGTCATTCAATGTCTACGGTGGATCGCGATGGCCAATTAACGTTGCTGGATACGCCAAAGGCACCACCAAAACCCAAACCCGAAAACCCCGAATCCCCCCGCAGCCGCCACCAAATCCTCCAATCCACCCAACAACTCCTCCGCGAAAGCCTCACCGCAGGCCTCCTCCACCTCTCCGACAACACCTGCCAACGCCTCACCACCCTAGCTGTATCTGCAACCAGCGTTGACCTCCCCCGCCTCGCCCTCGCCCTCCGCAGCATCAACGACGGCATCGCCCTCATCCTCACCCGAAACGCATCAGCCAACTCCGCCGACCTCCTCGCCACCCTCGCCCAAACCTACGCCCTCTGCGAAGCCCTCCAACACCCCGAAAACGCTGACAGCTTAGAGCTAATGGGCGAAGCCCGCAGCCAATACCACGAAGTCGGAACCCTAGACCTCGCAGGCATAGGAGCCTACCACTGGGAAAGCGCCAGCGGCTTCAAAGGCCTCACCCTCATCTTCTGGGACGCCGACGCCCAACGCTTCTACACCTGGAGCGACAGCCGCCCCGCCTTCCAAGCACAGCGCTTCAACCCCGCCCGCGCCTACAAAGGCGACGGCCCCTGGGACAGCGACAGCCCTGCCGAACTCTCCAAAGCCCGCTTCCAGCTAATCGAAGCCAAACGCAACGCCCAAGGTCGTCTCTCCGGCTCAAAAAAGAGCAAAAGCCTCATTCGCGGCGCAGCGTTGCTCTCACAACTCAACTTCGGCACCCGTCAATTCGACAACTGGCAACAACTCAAAGCCTACATCGCCTCCACCCTCCCCATGGGCCTAGCCATCCCCGATCCCCTCGCGAATTTGGTGGTGCTACAACCAACCGACTGGGGGGAGCAAACCTTCGATAACCTCAGCCAAACCCTCACCTGGGACATCCTCGACAGCAGCGGCCAAGCCATCCCTCTCCAAGTCCCCTACCGCAGCTACGACCTCAAACGCATCGCCTACCTCGAAGCCCTCGACTCCGAGCAAAGCAAAGTCCAGCTCATCGTCGGCCAA
The DNA here is from genome assembly GCA_938015405.1 of uncultured Pseudanabaenaceae cyanobacterium. GTDB lineage: Bacteria > Cyanobacteriota > Cyanobacteriia > PCC-9006 > JAAUQQ01 > JAAUQQ01. Next base: position 5,921 of record CALLPZ010000531.1, on the reverse strand, counting down.
GCCAACCTCAGCGAAACCGGCCTCAGCCTCTACCCCATCTCCCTCCTCTGCGACAAGCCCCTCTCCCAGCCCGCCGTCACAAACCTCAGCTTCGCCGATGCCCCTCGCAAGCGTCGGCCAGCTCCCTCGGGCGAGGTTGTGGATGATGAGCCTGACTTGGCTGCAATCCAATCCCAGTGGCTTGCGATTTCTCCCCTCAATGAACCCCTGTCAGCTCTACTCAGCCTTTTAGAAAACTTAGCCGATAGCGGTTGTCGTCGCCTCAATCAGCAGCAGTACAGTAGCCTTCAGGTGCAACAACAACTCTGGACTAAGGCTGGTGTGGAAGAATTGGCCTCGGCGATCGCCATACTCCTAACGACTGCCGAAGGCTCCCAAGATGACCCTACCCAGGTTGTTTATATTGCGAATGCTTTACTGCGCCTGCGCTATTTGGCCCAACTCTGCCAAGAAAGCTTATTTCAGTCCGTCATCCTGAAATAATGAGGGCCCAAAGAAGCCCAAAATATGAACTTTCCGATGGGTAGACCTCCCTCTCTGAGAAGATTAGAGGCCTCCCTATTTAGTTAGGTGGCGTCTTCTTTTTGCTCATCAAAGGGAATTCTAGGCTGTATCGTCTAGGTAAAGCTGGGCGACTGCGATCGCTTCGAGTCCTGTCATGCTTGAGTCATGAATTATCGACCCCTACTGGCAATACCTGCGATTGTTTATGTGGTGAGTGGATGTGCCTCTCAGCCTAGCTTTGAGGATGTTTATTCAGAAATTACTCCAGCTACGCTCCAGCCCGGCGATGCGATCCCGCCGCTTCAGGGAGAGCGCTTTCTAACGGTGACAGGACTGATTGGAGCCCAACAGCAAGGTGAATCACTGACGACTCCGGAGCGCACCCCAATGCTTGAGCTGGATCAAGCAACGCTCAATGCCGTTGGTCTTGTGGAGTACAGCGTTAAAGATCCCTTCGAGCTCCAAGACAATACTTTTCGGGGTGTCTTGATGCGAGACCTGCTCGCATTGTGGCAAGTTGCACCCGAGGCGACTCACCTCACGTTCACTGCTTTGAATGACTATCGGGTCAAAGTTCCCATTGAGTTGCTGCGAGATTATCCGATGATACTGGCTCAATTCCAAAATGGTGAGCCGATGCAGCCGGACTATCGCGGGCCTGCTATGCTGATTGCTCCTCACAGCCAATTCCAATCCGTTGAGGATCTAGCCAAGTTGGAATATTGGATCTGGCAAGTTGTAAAGGTTCATGCTGAATGATCCAAAAGCATTCTCCTTCCAACTCCGTCAGGCATTCTAGACGATTCGGTCAGAATGCTCGACTTGGTCTGCAAAAACTGAAGCAAGAGCATCGGAAAATTGTTGCTGCTACCGGCATTATTGTGCTGGTTGTTTGTATTCTTGGAGTCGGTCAGCGTTTAAGAATTAAATTTCAACAGCAAACAGATTTTCTCGAGAGCGAGCTGATCTTGTCTGTCCATGAATTTAATCAACTACAGCGTGAGGTCCTTCGTCTCCATGAACAGATGGTGATGCCGGACAATATGACGACTTTGCAGTCTGTTCAACTCCATCAAAACCTGGTTCAAAGCCGCGTCAATATTATTAAGAAGCGCTTGGAAGCGAATGATCGAAGCAAAGACTTAGGTTATGAACTCTCGACTCGGATTGAACACATTCTTCATGGCTGGGAGATGCTTAAGCCTCAGGTTGTAGAGCTGCAGAATGATCTTGCCAACCCAGATTTGAGACGTGGAAATGCAGTTAAACTTCGATCCCTAGAAATCGAGATAAATTATTTTACACTGCTTAGTCAGAACCGGAGTCGGAATCGCTATCGTCGACTGTTGAATGAGCAAAAAAAATCCTTGAATTGGTTGCTAATCTTATTGCTTATTTTTCTCATTCTTGTTTCTGTCTTTACGATTTATGTGCTTCGCTTTATTCAAGTGAGACACCAAATGTTAGAAGAGATGAAACGCCTCTCTTCTACGGATGAGCTGACCCAGATCCCCAATCGTCGTCAGTTTAATGAGGTCTTTTCCCACGAGTGGTATCGAATGATGCGAGAGGGGTTGCATCTATCGATCATTCTTTGCGATATCGATTATTTCAAGCGATATAACGATTGCTACGGTCACCAAGCGGGTGATGTTTGCCTACGAAAGGTGGCCCAAGCCTTACAGGAAGGAATGTGCCGTGCCGGAGATTTTGTTGCTCGCTATGGCGGAGAGGAATTTGTCATCGTTTTGCCTGATACTTCTTTAGAGTCAGCTTTGGAGGTCGCTGCCCGTTTGCAATCACAAGTGAGCTGTTTGGGCTTAGCCCATGCCCAGTCTTCCGTTAGCTCCCACATCACCCTCAGTTTGGGCATTGCATCAGGGATGCCGAGCCCGGCTGTGAATGCCGAGGCCGTTTTGAAATGTGCCGATCAGGCGTTGTATCAGGCCAAAGAGCAGGGGCGCGATCGCGCCTGTGCCAGAGCTTTTGATTTAGAACCCCTAGTCAACCCGAGCAATTAATTTGGGTTGGCTAGGGTCATTAAGCTTGGTGTCCAGAGATGGCTCGCAGCCAGCCTAGCTGAGGGGATGATGTTCGCTCAGCAACTTTTCCACTCTGGCTTCATCTACCAGAGAGGTTAACTTATCTGCCTCGTGCATATCCCGTGCCGTCTTTGAGACACTGATGGTTGAACTCACTGTGAACAGCACGCTGACTGACATATAGCCCTTGGCCCAATTGTCGAGGGGTAAGTAGAACAGGCCCACCCCCGTTGCAAAGAGGGACAGAAAGAAAGAAGCCCAGGATTGGAAAATCCAGGCGGCACTATGATTACCGGCGGGATGGACGGAAGGCTTAGCCATGATCAAAATTACCTCAGAAAATATACTTTGTTTTTGCTGGAGAAACTGCTGCTGCCCTAGCCCACTGATGCTGCCGCCAATTGAGGCCGCTCCCCAAATAGCTCCTGCAACATGCCCTGGCTGAGATGTTGATGCCAGCGACAGAGCCGTCGTAGCACCTGCCAATAGGCAAACCCTAGCTCTGGGCCATAGCCCAGATTGCGTAGGCTAAACACTTGCGACCCTGCCGTGCGATCGCCCCGGTGATGGTCAAACATATGGGCAGATTGCATCACCATGCCGGTGCAGCGGTGGGACAACGTATCCTGGAAGCCCCAACGGGAGATACCCCAAAATTTGGCGAGGTGATTGACTTCATCCTGGAGGGGTTGGGCGATCGCTTGTTGCAAAGCCCCAGTGGAATGGGCCATCAGCCAAAGGTAGACAGCTACGGCACTCCATTCCGTTGTCATGCGGCGTAGGCTGTGGCGGTAGGCATCTGTGACGGGACTGCCGCTGCTGGGTAGCTGGACAATGCTGTTGGGCTGGGGGGCAGAGTCTTCGCCGGTGAGCTGGCGGTAGATTTTGCGAAAGGCGGGAGCATGTTGGCGTTCTTCTTTTTCCCATACGCCCATTTCGATCAGCTTCCCTTCGTTGTTATAGCAACCCCCGAGGAAGTGGGTCATGGCGGGGTGGATTTCAGCGAGGTATTGGCGACTGAGCTGGGAATAGGCTCGGATGGGAGCTTCAATTTCCACCGAAGCAGCAATGACGCTGAGGAAGAGCTGGGGATCGATGCCGATGATCTGATCAGGGTTGATTGCCTGCCAGTTGATCGTTTCCCAGGGGCGAGGTTGGGGCTGGGTAAATTGCTGGGGTAAGTCAATCAGGCGCTGGCTGAGGATGTGGGGGGAGAGGTAGGAGTCGAGTAAGTACTGCAGGCGGGATCGAATTTGGGCATAGCTCGGCTCGCAGTCACAGTAACCTGCCAGATCGAAGTAGTCCACGAGATCTGGATGGAGTCGAGATTGGAGGAAAACGGTCTGTAAAAGCTTCGAAGACATGGCGCTTGCAGAGGAACGGCTTCATTGCATGCAGTGTGGCCTAGCCTTTTGGGAAGCCTCAATGATTATGAAGTAAGGCAGCGATGGGTTAAGAAGCTGGGGGAACAGGGCGAAGTTTACGGAATTTGATCGAAGTAGAGCGAAGTTTTAGGAAGTGCTGAATTTGAACGTTCAGCCACTTGAGCTTGTGGAATAGGGAGAGGTCGGGGTCAATCGCGATCGCGTTAGGCTAGCTTCACCCCACGTGCTCCGTCCTTTAAGGCCAAAGTCCATGCCACATCATGCTTTAGAGCCCGTTAACCTGCTCCAACCCGAGGAGCTAGAGTCTTGGTATTCTGCTGCTCAGCAGCGCGAGACGGTGGCCAAGTTGCTGGGACGCGTGGGGCTGACCCGACGGCGGGCGGAGTGTTTTGTGCGACTGTGGGCTTATCTCTCGGTGAAGCAGCAACAGCTGTGGGGACAGGTGGTTGAGGCACCGTTGACGGTTTTGGAAGCATTGGATGGGCCGGTGAGCTGCACCTGTCGAGAAGCGGCAGATTTATTTTATGCGGGTAAGGAGCGGGGCAGCGATCGCGCTGCAGGCCTAATGCTCGATAAGCTCGTTGCCCTGGGTTTAATTTCCAAGCAATTTGACGGCAACACCCTGGAAATTTCGATCCAGCCCCTACCCGAACTGGCTGGGGCTGAGGCTGCCCGGCTAGAGCTCAAGTTGGATGACTTTGACCCACGCTGTGATGCAATTCCTGTGGCCAATCTGCTGATGGCCAACTATGACTGGATGAATCGCAGTGAATCGGCCACAACCTATCACATTGCTGAACTGTTGAGGACTTGGGCGGCCCAATACGCTAAGGGAATGCGGGTGTTGCGTCGCTGCGACAACCTTAACCCCGTGGGCTTTTACCTGCTCTATCCGACCCAGAAAGCTTCGGAAATTCACTTTTTTGAATCCGCAAGCAAGGGACTTTATTTGGGTACCTCCGAGACCGATGATCCCTTTGCCATGGCAGAGCCCGGTGATGAAAGTTGTCGAGCCATCTATATTCGCAGTTGGTTGATCGATGCCTCCTTCCGAGAGCAGAGCCAGACCATGTTTTTGGAAGATACCCAGCGCGTTATCGCGACTCTGCAGGCCGACTTTCCCAATCTGTGTGACCTCTACACCCGGATGATTTACCCTGGCTATGAGTCTTTACTCCATCGCCTGGGTTTTCAGAAAGCGAGTGCTGAGGAGTCGTCGGTGTATTGGGTGTATTTGGCGCTGGATCGATTTTTGGCGATCGATCTGGAGCAGTTGAATGCTGTGTGATTCAGGAGCATTTCAGGTGGCTGAGTCTGAAATTTATCTAACTTTACCTGGATAAATCCAAGGCGTTTCGGCTTTGGTAACCGTCGGGAACTTTGTTTGTTCCCCAGTCATACTCCGGATAACGAGCAATCGTTAGACCCCCTGAATTGGCGGTGACTCTAACGGAATTGCGCTTATTCCCGGTAGTCCAATGTCTAAATTCTTTCAATGCTTGACTAGCGCTTGCGCGATCGCCCTGAACTTGACTGCTGCATCGATGACGAGCCAAGCTGCGGCTCCGACGGTGCAGCTCAATCGCTACGGCACCGATGTTTGTGTCAACAGCATGGGGGGCAGGCGTAGCCAGTCCCTCACGATCTGGCATTGCGATGGAGAGGACCCCCATCAGCAATACCAGTTGTTGGAGCAACGGAATGGCACCATCCTGCTGGCGCTGCAAGGCAGTGACCATTGCCTACGTGCCCCAAGGCCAGACACCGGAGGGCAGGTGACCTTGGGCGATTGCAATGACCGAGACAGAAAGCAGCAGTGGCAGCTTGTGGCGATACCCAATAGTGACTTTAATCTGATTCGCTTAGAGGGCAGTCGCTATTGCCTCAATGCCCATCGTTTGGAGAATGGGGCCAAGATTGGTCTGTGGAATTGCGATCGCTTTGACAATTTCCAACATTGGCAGCTCAAGACCAGCGGCAATGCTTAGAG
>CALLPZ010000530.1 GCA_938015405.1 uncultured Pseudanabaenaceae cyanobacterium | reverse complement strand
CATTGGGGGTGGACTGGGTCACGGTGTGGGCATGAGCCAAACCGGCTCCTACAACCTCTCCCGTCTGGGCTGGGCTAGCAGCAGAATTCTCAACTTCTATTACCCCAATACCCAGCTCCAGCCCCTCAATCCCAGCATTAGTTACTGGACTGACCCCAATCCTCCCGCAGCGGCGATTGCCCCGGCATCGGCACCAACTCCTCCAGCAACGGCTCCAGCGGCTTCAGATCCTTTTGCTCCGCCATCGTTGCCCGAAACTGAGCAACCTGCCTTGTCAGCTCCTGCTCAGCAACCCAGCGGCAAAGCGACTGTCACGGATCCGGCCCGCATCCCCATCCCCGTTCAGCAATAGTCCACCACAAAACCAGAGGCGCTCTAGCTCTCCAAGAGCAAAGGCATCAGGCTTCGAGATTGAAATCAATAGACTCTCGACAAGTACTGGATCCTGATGCTTTGCCCTTGGATTTGACACAGCGCAAAACCTTGGACTGACGGAGCATTGAAGATTGGGAGCGCATATTTAGCTCGTGACCGACTCCCAAGGTGCCTGTCCTAGACAGAGAAGGGCATGAGTCGGTGTCCTAACGCACCAACAAAAGCTGAGTTTCATCGGCGGAGAAGCCCTCATCCCAGGGCCAGCGCTGCTGCTGGTCCTGCCAAATCATTTGAATTGCAGAAAAATTACTGCCACTGTTGAACCAAGTCGCCTTAGACATGTGCTGTGCTTTAGCCTCATCGCTGCACACTTGGAAAAGAATTTGATTCTGGGCGATCACCCCGCCGCTAATGGGCTCATTCAGGGGCGGCGGCGACCCCTCAGCCACTTGCTCGGCATAGAGATTGATCAACAATCGCGCCACCATGGGAGACATGCCCACACAGACAATCTCGGGATGCCAAAAGCTGGCCCACAAGCCCACCGTATAGGTAATCGTCGGCCCATCCGCAGGGGTTTCACTAATTAGATGGCAGCTATAGGGGCTGTGAAGCACGTTCACAATGATCTCCCCCTCAGGCGACTCCTTAATCGCCATCAGCGCTGCTTGAAGAATGCCTGGTGCCTTCTCATAGCCCCCAGCCTCCTTAAACAAATCCACTGTCGCCACATAGCCATGCTTAATCAGGCGATTGGAAAGCAGCGTGGCAGCGAGGTAGTAGCTCTCCTGCTCAAAATGCTGTTGCAGCCGCTGGAGGGCGTCTTCGCAACTGAGGGTCATCGGCCTAAACCTGCTAAAGGATGGTTGGGCTGAAGCAATTCAGCGATCGCCAAGGGTGGCCGTATCAGCGTCAGGAATCGCCAGAGCCATTCCAGAACATCAGCTCTTCAAAGGAGCCAATGTCGCCGTACAAACAACAAAGAGAACTGCAGGTTACGTAGCCGCCGGGGCAGACGGAGTCCCACTCATTCAGAGCAAGTAGGACCAATCTCAAAACTTCAGCTACCAATCCATGAGTTCATAGATTGGGCAAAACTATTGATATTCAATATACCCAGGCTACCCAGGAGTCTGGGGCAGTCCACCACAATCTTTAAGCGCTCCGCCCCAGACTTAAACTACGGTTCACAGAAATATCGGATTTGGCTCATCATCCGTGGATCAGCTTGAACAAATTCATTCCAGAGAGAACAGGCAGCGACCCGCTCTTCACCCATTCGAACGAACGCTTCAGCTGTTATACCTGGGAAAAGTGAGCCAATGGATGGCAGCACTTCACCCAACGTTCACGCGACACCACCCACTCGCCATGGCATTCCCAGCTCTGTTTCGATCTTCACAGGCGTTTTACGGAAAGCTCTCTCCAGCCCTCTGTCGCAGCAGCCATTGGCTCATGGCAGTCTTGCTCAGCAGTGCCATCCCCTTGGGACTTGCCCGCCCGGCCCTGGGCGAGCGACCCTTGGGACTGCAATTTTGCGCGGTTGATGATGAGCCCCGCGATGCCGATATCTTCATTGCGATCGCTTACCACCAACGCGACGAAATCCTCGGCGTCCCTTACGAAGACTGGGTCTCTCAGGGCTGGTATCGCCTTCCCAAAGAAAGCAGCCTGAGCTGCGTCACCATCCTCAACCAGGCCCTAGAACAGCGCTACTACTATTTCTACGCCTACACCGGCCAACCCACGACCGGGCGCAGTCACCCCCGTTCTTGGGATGGTCCCCATCAATTTTGTATGGTGCCTCGACGGACCTATTCCCTCGGTACAGCAAAGCTTAATTGCAGCGAAAAAGGAGCAATTTCCCAGGGATTTCGGGAGATTGACACCCTCGGTGCTGAAGGATACAGAGTCGTGATTGAATAAAAAGTCACTAAGAAGGTGCCCTTAGACGCTTGGACGCCGTGCAGCTCTATGCGTACTCTAGAGAGGCTTGCTGACACAATCCAACAAAAACGTTCACAATATCACAATGACAACTTCAACTCCAGAATCGGTCAGCCGTCTGGCCGTAGCCCGCAACAGCGATCGCTCCAGCGACAAGGCTCTCCAAGGCAGCACGGTTAATCCCTGGGATGTCGAAGGTGAATTTGAAATGGATGCAGTCATCGTCAATCAGGGCGGCGGCGAAATCTTGGTCAAGGTCCCCAAAGGTGAAAGCCACACCTACATCACCGTTGCAGGCTTCCTCCCTGGCAAGATCATCAACCAGCGCTGGCACCTCTCCTGCATTCGCGAGTCTGGCCGCATTGAGCTTCTAGACGGCGAGCCTTTGAATCGCCATCGCACGCCCAAGAAGATTGCGATCGTCCGTATCGAAGACAAGGCGGCCGATGCGTAAGCCTTGTTTGACGACACTCACTTCATAACGGTTCTTGCACTGAAAGGTGTCCTGACTCCAAGCCCCGGTATTCATAGAATGCCGGGGCTTGCTTTATTTTCTGTGGCTAACGAATCTCCACCGTTAAGCGGTAGCTAGCATTCCCCCGCGTTCCTCCTACAACAATGCCATAGTCACCCGACTGAGGCAGAATCACCTCTGCAGCCGTTTCCTCGTAAAACAGAACGGAGCCATCCGGGGCCACCACACCAAAGGCGACATTGTTTTCTAAGGCGGAAATCGAGAGCACCAAAGTTTGGCCCGCAGAAGCTCCCACTAAATACTGGTTGCGTTCAGCACGAACCACGCCATCTTCAACAACGCCATCTGATGCTCCAGGG
>CALLPZ010000529.1 GCA_938015405.1 uncultured Pseudanabaenaceae cyanobacterium | reverse complement strand
CCTCTGAATCTGTGGCTGGATGAGGCTATGGAAGGCCCCAGTCCTGCTTCAATTCTGCGAAATTCGGTGGTGGTTGGTGCGGGTGCCTACTTGCTGATTAAGCTTCAACCTGCATTGATGCTGTCGCCGTTTGCATCAGATTTCTTGATTATCATTGGCTCAATTACGGTCGTTGGGGCTTCCCTAGTGGCGATCGCCCAAACTGATATCAAGCGAGTTCTGACCCATTCAACCAGTGCGTTCTTCGGCTTAGTTTTCATTGCGGTGGGGATGCAGCGCATTGATATTGCCCTGTTCCTAATGCTCTCCCACGGTTTGGCCAAAGCCTTGATGTTTATGAGCTGTGGCTCAATCATCATGAACACAAACTGTCAGGACATTACTGAACTGGGTGGGATGTGGTCGCGGATGCCGGTGACGACAATGTCCTTCCTGATTGGTGGTTTGGGGCTTTCTGGGGTCTTTCCCATTGGGATGTTCTGGACGTTCCACCGTTGGATGGCGGGACCGTCTCCTTGGTGGTTAATTGCACTGCTGGCATTTGCCAATTGCTTAGGTCTATTGAATTCGACGCGGGTGTTCCGCTTGGTCTTCTTAGGTAAGCCCCAGGCCAAAACGCGTCGTACTCCTGAGTCTCCTTGGCCCATGGCTGTGCCGATGGTGATTCTAATGGTGGTGACGCTGCTGTTGCCTGCGATCGCGCCGACCTGGCTCTTGTCAAATCTCTCCTCCACTGAGGCGATTCTGCCTATGGCATTGATCTTTGCCTCGGGTCTGATTGGCTGTTCTGTTGGGGTCTACATTCCGCTTGCTCGCGGTATGTCTCGTCCCCTAAGCAGCAGTTACCGGTTTGCCCAGGATTTGCTGGCCTATGACTTCTATTTAGAGAAGGTTTATAGCAGTACCGTGGTGGCTCTGGTGGCGGTAAGTTCCAAGATTGCTGCTTGGGTGGATCGCTACATCATTGATGGTGTGGTCAACTTAGTCGGTATGGTTGCTATCTTTGGCGGTCAGGGCTTGCGCTACAGTGCTTCGGGTCAATCCCAAGCCTATGTCGTTACCATTTTGCTAGGTTTGACAGCTTTACTGCTGATGATCACGACTTGGAGTGATCTCAGTGGTGAAATTGCGCGCGCTTGGCAGCTTTTGCAGTCGACTTAACCATTTCTATGCTTGAGTGCTAGGTCATCCTATTGCTCAAGCTTGGTTGTCTCCAGGCTTCTCCCTTCCTTAGATTCTTTCGTCTTTCTCACGGGTCTTCATTGCCATGGCTACTAAACTTCAGACTCCTCCTGCGGCGACTGTACCTCAGCTAGACTTTGATGAGACCATCGAACGCCTAGAAAAAGGTGGAGCTTTGCTGCTGGATTCTCCCCAGCATGTGATGGAAGTGGTGGGTATCTTGGATAGCTACGGCATCGTGCTAGATGCCTATGCCACAAACCTCAAGTACATCGCGGATAACCAGTTCCTGGTGTTTTTCCCGTTCTTCAAATATTTCAACGGTGACTTGAATCCCAAAAAGTGGTTCAAGCATATCTGGCATGATCGCATCAATTATGAATATGCCGAGTACTGCATGAAAGGCATGCTGTGGCATGGAGATTGCCCGTTTGCCGATGCCGTGGAGTCTGAGGAATATAACGAGCTGGCGCTCAAGGCGATCGAAGCGCGGATTAAAAATCGCCCAGTGCTTCAACTGCTCCATCGCTTTTTCCCAGAGTTCCTCCTAGAGCAGACCCGGATGATGACCTACTACAGCATCTTGGGGCAGTTCTGGACCATCATGAGCAAGATGTTCCTCGAGCTAGCAGATCGCTACAACCGGGGCGAAATCACAGCTGTTCCCCAGGTTGCTGATCACATCCGTGATGCTTTGGTTGCTGATGCAGCCACGCCAATTACCTATTCACCCTTGGTCCGAGGGAAGCCCTACGATATCTTGCCTAAGTCAGCGGGTTATACCTTCTTGGCAGACACGGGCATTCCCTATGTGGAGGCGATTTTCTTCCGGGGGACTCCCTTTATGGGAACGATGTCCTACAACGCTCAGAATAACGAGGTTCCCTATGTACCTGGGGAGTTTGCCTATGGTGCTCTCTATGCGGATCCCATACCTGTTGGAGGCTCTGGCATTCCGCCGACGCTGTTGATGCAGGATATGCTCGTTCATCTCCCCCCCTATTTGGAGGAGTTCTACTACAAAAGCAAGCGCAACGGTTTGGATATGCGGGTGCTGATTTGTGAGACTTTCCAAAAGTCGATGTTTTGTGTAACAACTGCCTGTATCCAGGGTTTAGCACCCAATCCTTTAACCACGGAGGATGAGGCTCAGAAAGTTGAAAATCGCGCCTATCTCACTGGTTGGTTGGAGCGTCTCTCTAAGAGTCGCTTAGCTCGGGTGAATGCTAAGGCAGTCGCTGAGCAGGGACTTTAAGTTGTAAGTCCTTTCAAAGGTAGATGGTTTCATCCGTATAGTTGATGGACATTGAAAGCCCGGTATGTAGAGGAAAAATGCTCTCTACATACCGGGCTTTTTAGCTATTTTCATTGCTGAGTTAGGGGAGCCAGGGGTATTGGCTGAAATCGGGCTTACGTTTTTCCAGGAAAGCTTGCTTCCCTTCAGCCCCTTCCTCAGTCATGTAATACAGATAGGTGGCATTGCCTGCGAGTTCTTGAATACCTGCCTGACCATCGCAGCCTGCATTAAACGCAGCCTTGAGACAGCGAATGGCAATGGGGCTTTTCTCCATCACTTCACTTGCCCACTGGATGCCCTCAGCTTCGAGTTGGCTAACTGGCACAACTGTGTTGACGAGCCCCATATCCAGCGCTTGCTGGGCATTGTATTGGCGACAGAGATACCAAATCTCGCGAGCTTTCTTTTGTCCGACGATATCTGCCAGATAGCTGGCCCCAAAGCCGCCATCAAAGCTGCCCACCTTGGGGCCTGTTTGACCAAAGATTGCGTTGTCCGCCGCAATGGTGAGGTCGCAGAGAATGTGCAGCACATGGCCACCACCAATGGCATAGCCTGCCACCAAGGCAATCACCACCTTGGGCATGGAGCGAATGAGTCGCTGGAGGTCTAAGACGTTGAGGCGCGGCGTACCGGCTGTATCTACATATCCCCCATGGCCTCTAACGCTTTGGTCTCCCCCAGCGCAGAATGCATATTTGCCGTCGCTGTGGGGGCCTGCACCGGTGAAGAGCACACAGCCAATGCGGGGGTCTTCTCTGACATTACTGAAGGCTTCGTACAGCTCCATGACTGTTTCGGGACGGAAGGCATTGCGTTTGTGGGGACGATTGATGGTGATCTTGGCAATGCCATCAGCTCGCTTGTGGTAGAGGATATCTTCGTATTCTTTGACGACTTGCCAAGCGAGGTCTTGGGGCATGGTGGGTGGTTGAGGTTACGTTGGATGATGCGACTGGGAACAGCGCAATTCATCACCTAGGAGAGTAATGGTCTGCCAGTGCTAGAGATGACAGATGGTGATGTGAATCGCAAACGTCCTTGCGAGTAAGGTTGTTTGCTACGACTGTCGATTAACCCTTTAGACGGCAATAAGCGAGGCAGTAGCTGCCTCGCTTATTGGTTGAACTTTAATTAGAAAGGCCAACGCTGATCCGCTTCGCCTTTCTAAAGCATGGCTTTTACAACCTAGTCTAGGTAGCCCATGAGAATCACAGGCTCTTCGTCAACGATATTGGGGCCAACGGGGCGAGCGCCATAGGCATTGTCAATGCGTGCAACGGGCATGGTGCTGTTACCGATGGGACGAGGACCAGACATGTTCTCAATTCGAATGACTTCAAAGTCATTGGCTACGATGGGGCGTGTCTCAGGGTCACGGAAGTTCTTGACGACTTCCACTTTGCTTGCTTCGATGGGGCGCTTGATGTTTCCACCGAAGGTTCCAGAGACTTCAAGGCTGCTGGTGCCTACGGGGCGATGCTCAGGTAAAGGAGCAGCACCTTCATACAGGGTTAGGCCTGCTGCGGAAGCAGTCGCGTCTGCTGCCTTGGTGACTGCTTTGGTTGCGGCAGCTTTTTTTGTGGCTGTCGCTTTGGTTGTACGACGACGGGTGGTGGTTTTGGGAGCCATGGTAGAAGAAGGGGTTGTAGAGGTGGATGAAGCAGATGCAGCCAGACGACTCGCCTTGCGAGCTGCAGGGCTTTTCTTCGCGGCGGTGCCGCGGCGAGCCGAGGCTGCGGCTTTTGTCTTTGTGGTCGCCTTGGCTGCAGTGGCTTTGGCTGGAGTCTTAGCTGCAGTCGTTTTTGCTTGCGCCTTAGCATCGACAGATTTCGTCGCTGTTGACTTGCCCTTGCTGACTGTGGCGCTTTTTGCCGCCGCCGTCTTTCGAGCAGAGGTTGTCTTACGGCGTGAACTGGTTGCCTTCGTTGTACTAGCTGCTTTGACAGCAGATTTTGCCTTAGGACCGCGCTTGGTTGTCGTTTTGGCTGATGTCGTTGGCTTGGGCTTTGCCGCCTTTGCAGATGATTTCGCTTTGGGCTTACTCTCAGCAGCTGTCTTGGCAGCAGCCTTCGATTTCGCTGTGGTCTTCGCTGAGGCTTTCGTTGCTGATTTTGTCGCAGTAGCGGTGCTGCTCTTCGCTACGGACGCTGCTGCTTTTGGAGCAGGAGTTTCAGCTTTCGCAGCACTGCTCACACTCTTCGGAGCCGCTTCTGAATCTTTGTCGGATTTGCTAGCTGCTGCAGAGGGAGCCACTTTGGCTGGTGTAGCCTCATTTGGAGTTGCAGGTGAAGCCTCACTCTTCTTCTCCGAGGGAGTTGCCACTGTTGTCGTCTTTGCGGTGCTGACGGCTTCAGCAGCCTTCCCCGAAGGAGATTTGGCTGCAGTGGTTGTGGCTTCTGTTGATTCGCTTGCCGAACTCCGTCGCCGGGTTCTCGTTCTTGTGGCAGTGCGGCGTACCGGCATCTGCTTCCTCCAGCCTAGGTTTGGGTGACTTAATCTTGGTTTGATTTAATCTAGATGTCTTGAGCGAACCGTATCTTGCTAATCGAATAGTTTTAATACGAGCTGAAGTAGATTAATGTCGCTACCTTAACTTTATCATTCCCGATCCCCGGCTCTAGCAGTGGAACTCATTTGCATCTTTTATTGCCCCTATTCCTGACTGCTTAAGGCTCTCGACATTTGAGAGGAGTTGGCTTAAAGGCTGGCGGTTTTGAGGAGTTGCGATCGCCAAGCGGTATCACTTTTGCGGTTGGTCTGTAGCTCTAGTAATCGGATACCTTCCATGGGTAATTGCTCTAGCTTTGCGGCAAGCTGATCCCAGTCTGTGATGGCTTCGTAGCTAGCTCCATAGGTTTTACAAAGATCCCGAAAATCAATTGTTTGGGGGGTTGCAAAGAACTGCTCGAAGGGGGGCTCGAATTGGGCAATGGGCAGTAACTCAAAGATGCCACCGCCGTTGTTGTTGATTACAATGATGGTTAAATGCCCCTGCAGTTGGGGGCTCAACAACCAACCATTAGTGTCATGGAGTAGGGCCAGGTCTCCTGTCACCAGAATGCTGGGTTGATTGCCATGGGCGATGCCCAGAGCGGTAGACAGGGTACCGTCGATGCCATTGGCCCCTCGATTGAAGTAAGGATGAATTTCTCGATTCCCCGGTCGCCAGAACCACTCCATGTCTCGGATGGGGGTGCTGTTGGCAACAAAGAGGGGAGTGCGCTGG
>CALLPZ010000528.1 GCA_938015405.1 uncultured Pseudanabaenaceae cyanobacterium | reverse complement strand
TGTCTTTAAATACTTTTCATCTTGAGTGAGGGCATGGGCTCGCAGTAGCGTCGTTAATTTGGGGTTGCCTAGGCCGCCTCCCCAGCCCATGGGGCGCCAGGGTTCCATGCGTGTCCAGGCAAATCCTGTGGATTCGCTGAGTGATAGAGAGCGTTCTGCCTCATCCAGGAGTGCGCGGCGAGCATTGGCCTGGACATCCGGTTGGGCTTGGCTGGGGGGGAGTTGAGCATAGAGAAATGCAGCATGGCGCTGGTCGTGGCTGTCCCAGAGGAACGGGGTTGCTTCGCCATCACTGAAGACCGTTGTCTCTAGGAAAACGTCATGCCACTGGGAGTCCCCGGTGAGTCGCCACAGTTCTAGCGCTGCTAGGTTGCGGGCATCTTTCACGCCGTGGGGGGACTTGGGTTTGGAGGGTTGCTGTTCGCCGTAAGCCATGGCAGCCTCGGCGCTGGTGCGATAGTCCTGGGCCAGGCTTTGGGCGCTGGGGCTGGCCAGTTGCTCAAGCACGATCGCCGCCCTTGCTGCGACACCGGCATAGACATAGCTGGACCAGGCATCGGGGGCATAGGCCATGACAGACCAGGATTCCTGCCAGCTGGTTTCGCCCCGGCGCGGGTGTTCTGCTGATTCAATGCCGCCGCGAATGCCGCCATCCTCTTGCTGCATGCGCCTAAACACATCCAGTCCCCAGAGGGCTTCATTGACGATGTCGGGTAAGCCATTGCCTGATTCAGGCAAGTTGAGATTAATGTCTGGAGTGGCTTGGGGGAATAGCTCGGCGAGTTCTAGGAGTAGCCGGGCAGCGTCTAGGTGCTGAATGCGTCGATCCCAGTCTGCGGCGTCAAAATAGCCCCCCCAGGCATTGGGGACAACCTGGTTGGTTTTGCCGTTAACCAGTTCGGTAAAGTTGTCGGCTGCATCAGCTAAGCCATTGCCCGTTTCCAGCAGCGGCGTGTTGGACTGGTAGACCTTGAGCTGATGGTTGGGATTGCTAGAGCCGTCTTTGGCTGAGTTGTATTTGGACAGCTTGCCTTCGAGTTCACTGCCTTGGGGGAAGAAGGGCTGGGGTCTGGGGCGATCGCTATGGGGAGCTTCTAGGGGAATACCGCTGCGCTGGTGGTAGAAGCCACGAGCAGCAGTTGTAAAGGCAGCCTGCCAAGGATTATCGCCAATGGGAAAGCTTTGGGAACAGCCCACGGTCTCGACGCAGAGACGGTAGTCTCCTGGCTGGTCGAGTTCATCGAAGGCCATGGCGTAGACCGAGGTCCCGTTGTAGTTTTCACCCCGAGGATCTTCCGATTCACGGGCCTGGCGACGGAGTTCGATTTGGCCCTGGTAAACGCTGCGCTGGGAGGCTTGGTCAATGACTTGAAATTTGAGGTTCGGGTCATATTCCAACCCACCACCGCTGCCCATCCAGCTGGAGAGAAAGGCCAGCTTGGGTTCATCAGCGCGAAAGCCAATGTGACTCACATGAACCGCATCGCTGATGGCCTGGTCTGGCTCATAGCGAAAGCTGAGCGGAGCGATGCTGCCATCGGTGGCTTCCAGATAATAGTCCTGGCCGGGTTGGAGAGGATGGGGCCAGCGGAAGTAGAGGCTGTGGGCCACGGGGTAGACTCGATTCCAAGGATCGACCCTGGCCATGTCCAGCGGACGACTCTTGCGAAAGACTTCTTGGGGGCGTAAGGGCTTGCTGTAGGCCGGATCGCTGGGGGAGCTGAGGCGATAGCGGCTTGTTTGCTCGCTGCGTTTGGGCTTGAAGCGATCGTGGCCGATGGGCGGCTGATAGCGATCAAAGCCGTAGATCAGAGCCTGGCCTGGACCGGGCTCGCCCCCATTATTGCCATCATCCCAGTCATCGTATTGACCCACGGGATTGACCCAGTTGCCTATGGCGACCCCATCGCGTTCTAGCCAACGATCGTGGCCATCATCGTTAATGTAGTCTCCGGGCTGGGGGATATAGGGCTGCTGCTGGGCATAGTCCACACTGCCTGGGTCGAGCTCAATGGCGAAAATATTTTCGCTGAGCGGATAGTGACTGGTAATGGCCAATCCACTGCCCCCATCACTCGATACCTGGCCCGATACCTGGCTGCCAATGGCCAGGCCACTACAACTACTCAGGGCCAAGCTAGAGGCGAGGAGCAGGAATTTGCCTGTGGCAGTTGGCCAGGGTTGAGCCTGGCCTAGGCGATCGCCGAAATACTTCGCTGCACTGTTGGGCTGCTGGGTGGGCGAGGAGGAGGAGTTGCGGTGGCGGAATCGCATAGGCTCAAAGGAAAATACAGCGCGTTGAGAGGCTTGAACAGGTTGAATTGCAGGTGAGACCTGTGGCTGAACTCACCAGACTGCCTAGACTGTGGGTAGCCCAGTGTCCGGTGGATGGCTGCCTGGTGGATGGCTGCTTGGCGGATGAGCCTTGCCATCACCAATGGGCGATCGCGCTGAGATCGGCAGATTTTGCCGTTGGGGTAGCGCCATGGTCATGGCCAAGGAAATAAAGATCACCCAATACACATGGGAGAAGCGCAGCAGCAACGTCTCTGTGGTGTTGTTGAAGATCAGGAAGGTGAGAAAGGTGAGAGGCCAAAGGTCGCCGCAGTTCTTGGCATTGAAGGCTCGGCTGATGGCGCGACCGTAGGCCAAGACTAGGGATATGAGAAATAGGCCTAGGCCAATGAGACCCACTTCCAGGGCAAGTTCAATAAAGCCGTTGTGGGCATGGGGCGGAATAAACACCTTCGAAATGGCACTGCCGACAATGCGGGGATAGGGGCTGCCACCGGAGAAAAAGGCGGCCCTGCCATAGCCCAGGAAGGGTCGTTCCCCAATGAAGTGAATCATCATGCCCCACATGGGAATGCGCCCAGTGAGGGTGGGGTCTTTACCCAAACCTGCCAAGAGGGGAACCCAATTGCCCACAATGAGGAGGCTGGCCATGGTCGTGACCAAAAGACCGAGGTCGATAATGATGATGGCTAAGCGTCCCCGCCAGCGGAATTTGCGGGTCAAGAAGACTGTGCCGAGGGAGAGGAACAGGGCGACCAGAGCTGTTTTGGAAGTCGAGAGAATGACCAACAGCAAGCAAAGCCAAAATCCCCACCAGCCTTTTTTCTCCGGCTTTTCAGGATCAATGGCTAGGAGCAGGCTGGTTGCAGCGCCCACCACCATGAAACTTCCCAGGGTGTTTTTGTAGTCGAATACGCCTTTCCAAGCGCCGGGGTGATCCCAGCCATGGATGCCAACGGTGGGCATGCCCACGCCTAGCAACAGGCTCAGAACGCCCCCGATACCAAAGGCGATCGCGGTGATTTGGACCTGTTGCTTCAGGTTGAAGCGTGTTGCTAGAAATAGGCCAAAGGAGCAGGTTTGCCAGACTTCCCGGGCCGTTTGCCCAGAGACACCGGGTTGGATAGACCAGATGAACGAGAGGATTTCTAAGATGCAAACTCCCCAGAGGAAGGGGGCCTGTTTGGCGACAAAGAGTGCTCTGCGGTGGTAGACCAAGACAAAAAATATCGAGGTCGCCCAGACAAAGTAACGGTAGAGCTGATCTACCGAACCGGGAACCAGCTCAAACGGGAGGGGGGATGTGAAGAAGAGAAGGCCAAGGATGGCAAAGATAAACTCGATCTGACCGATTTTCAACATGATGTTGAATTGCTGCCTATGAGAAGTCTGAAAAGACAGCGGTTGATAGCAAACTGCTGTCGATATCGAAACAAGCGATGGAGATCGATTGAGTGAGTCTCTATCTCTCCCAGGAATATTCGTGACTGAGAATTTATAAAAGGTATAAAATTTTCAGAGAAATAGTCTTTTGGGATGCTGCTTCTAACTACGTTGAAGCAATGTCTTAAACAGGAAGACTAATGCAATATTTGTGACATTTGGCCTATGTCAGAGAGAGCTTTTCAAACTCTCTTTAGAGGTTATTTAGGAGCATGTTTTATTCACTCGCAGACAATTTCTATACGTAAGCTCCTAAGTGCCTATTGCCTCTGCGCCGGAGCATTCGTTTTGACTTTGTCTTATTTTTTTCGTGACAAGATCTTCGCAGGGATACCAACTGCTGTTGCCCCTGCGGGAATGGATTGAAGGACCACAGCATTGGCGCCCACTTGTGCGCCGTCACCCACTTGGATCTTGCCGAATAACTTTGCTCCAGCCCCCAGATTCACGCCTTTACCTAGCTCTGGAACATCGTAGGGGTGTTCTACGTAACGCAATCCCAGGGTGACTCCCTGGCGAACAATGGAATCATCGCCAATGGCGGAGTAGCCATGGATGACGATGTTGCCTTGGTGCTCAACTACAACGCGGCGACCGAGGCGAACGGTGTAGGGCAACTCAATGCCATAACTGTTGCGCACCTTGCGATAGAGGCGCAGGTATAGCCAGCTACAGGGCGCCCGTAGGAGCTTAGAGCGAATCCCCATGCGCCACACGCCAAATCGATGGACGGCTACGGCTCTAAAGCCGGGCAGACTCCAGTCGCAGCCATGGCTGTGCCAATCTTCTTTGATGAGCTCCCATAGGCCCAGCTTCAGGTCTAACGCCTGAGGAATGGGTGGCGCGGAGACTTTTGATTTTGCCGAGGGGGCCGCCGAGCTGGGCCGGGGCTCAGATGTCGAAGATTCAGGGGCCATGGATTCAGGGCCAGATAGTGGAGCAGTTTCAGCTTCCGAGACTGGGATGACGCTGGAGGATGGACTCATGGGTATGAAAAGCTTAGGTCATGAAGCCCTGGCTTGGAACATTGCCCAAGCCAGAGTATTTGGGGGATTGGGGCAGAGGGTAAGCAGTCCTTAGGAGCGCTTGGAACCGTTCAGCGAGAGACTGCGATCGCTTTTCTTTTTGGGAATGGGATCGTGGTACTCCGCCTGCTTGTCGGTGTAGAAGTAGCCTTCTGGGGTGTGCTTGAGGTCCACACCGTTGGCGACAATGCCGAGAATGTTGGGAGCAGAACGTTCCAGAATGGTCTTGGCAGCCAGGGCGCTGTCGCCTTCGACGATGCTGGGTTGTGCAACCAAGAGTAGGCCGTCGACCATCTTGCCCAACACGGCTGCATCTGCCATGCCCGACAGGGGAGGCGTGTCGAAAATCACGCAGTCAAACTCCTCGGCAAACTCCTCTACCAAGCTGGCCATGCGTTTGGAGTCAAGCAGGGCCAGGGGATTGGGAGGTACAACACCGGCCGTGAGGACGGAGAGGCGTGGAGTAACCGCTTGGACTGCGTTCTCGAATTTCTCCTGGCCCACAATCACGTTACTTAGGCCTGCACGATTCGTGAGACCCCAGAAGTGATGTTGGGAGGGGTTACGCATATCTGCATCCACCACCAGGACGCGGCGACCCACTTGGGCCATGGCTGCGGCCAGGTTTGCGGAGACCTCCGACTTACCTTCTCCCGGGACGGAGCTGGTGATGACGAGGCTTTGGAGTTCTTTGTCAGAGCTGAGGAACTTGAGGTTTGCCCGCAGCATTTGATAGGACTCATTGACGATGGAGCGAGGGGAATTGGCCAGAAGAATGCGCGGTGAAACCCCTTCTGCACTTTCTTCAGCGGCCTCGCCACCCACCGTTTCATATTGGGGAATCAGGCCAACTAGGGTGTAGCCAAACATCCCTTTAACATCGGAGACCGTCTTGAGGGAGCGATCCAGAATATCAACGAAGAGTGCGGCAGCAACGCCCAAGGCAAGACCTAGGAATGCGCCTGCTGCTACGAGCAGATTGCGCCGCTTCATGCTGGCTGTATCCGGTGCGGTCGCCTCTTGAATAATGCGAGCGTTACCGATGGTTTGATTTTCGGTGACCCGAATTTCCTGGAGGCTACTGAGAAGGTTCTCGTAGGTCTCTTGGGCAGCAGAAAGTTTACGCTGCAACTCCTGCTGGCGCGTCTCCAGGCTGGGAATACGGCTGGCTTGGGCACGGTATTTTTCCCGTGAGGCCATCAGGGAGCGCAATTGTTCCTGCAAGCCTCGGCGGTTGACTTCCAGCTGGGCCATGCTGCCGGTTAGCTCCTGCTGGAGCTGGCCGACTTGCAACATGCCGAGGTCGATGCTCCCTGCATCGGGACCCGCGACTTCCACCACTCGGCTTTGGAGTAGCGCCTGAAGGGAGGCCTCCTCTCGCTGGAGCGCGGTGATTTGGGGGCTACCCTCGGTGTAGGTATTGCGAGCAGTGGTGAGCTGCTGCTGCACCGCTTGGTATTGCTGGAGGGCCTCTTGCACGCCCTCTGCATTATTTAAGTTGCTGAGTAGGATTGCCCGGCTACTATCCATGCCTGCTTTTTGGCTGAGCTCCTCGGCCCTGGCACCTGAATCCATCATCTGGGACTGGATATCGGCAATTTGCCCATCCAGTTTGCTAATCAGGTTGACCACCCGAGTGGATTCTTCCTTGATAGAAACGAGATTGTTCTCGGTGCGGAATTGACGTAGGGCCTCCGCAGCCTTGTTCACTTCTTGCTCACTCATGGGTAACTGAGTCGCAATGAATTCCCTTGCGCCTCGACTCCCTGAGCGGTTCTCAGTGATGTTGTTTTCGATGTAAGCCTGCATCACCGCATTAACAACGTTGGCGGCAAATTCGCCGTTGTCACTGTTGAAGCCAACGCGCAGTACGTCGGTGCCGATGACCGACTCAATTTCGAGGCTGTTGCGGATGATGTGAGGCGCGAGAGGCTTGCCCTCATCATCGCTGAGCTCCAAGCGGGCGATCGCCTCTTCCAAGATCGGATTCGACTGGAGAATGACCGACTGGGTATTCAGCGGGCTAGCCTGCTCGTTGTAGGACTGAACTTGGTCCAAATTCCCGCCCTGGAGCAGGCTAGAGGTGCGATCCACTTCGAAAAGCAGATCGCCCGTTGCGGTGAAGGCGGGCTTTTGCATTGAAGCTCCCACAGCCGCAAGCCCTAACGATGAGGCAAAGACCGCCGCTGCCACAGGCCAACGTCGAACCAATATATCGAGGTTCTTTTTGAGATTAATCTCTTCGAGATTAGATTCCATACCGCTTGCTTCACCAGTGAGTTAAAGATGACATTGCCCAAACAACTGACTCGCTCGAATGCGAATATCTGCAAGGACTGTGTCCTAGAAAAACCGCTATTTGGATGATGAGACTGAACCGAACTCAGCAACACAATGCCGAAAACTATCGAAGTCGAAATTGCTATCGATAGCGTTAGTTCATGGGCTTCCTCTCAGGCTTCCAGAGGCTTTGCGCTAATCAGGAAAGATGCCCTGGCAGAGAATAGAAGTTTCCAACTCCTTGAAAAAGCAGCCGTATAAAAAGCACTAATTTTATATTCCTGCGATAGGAATTTGTTC
>CALLPZ010000527.1 GCA_938015405.1 uncultured Pseudanabaenaceae cyanobacterium | reverse complement strand
GAGAATCTGGAGATTTTGACCTCTCAATGGTTACCAGAAGTAAAAGCTGTTCAAGATGAGAGGCGATGATACAAAAAGAGTTCTCTTGAATTATTTCGCAACGTAAAAAGTAAATAGGCAGCTATGCCTCAGTTAGGGATAAAAATTGGAATGAATCGTTTTTTCTCGGATGCTGCCTCTACGATTCTTCCACTCACTCCCGAAAGCTGCTTCCTATGCCATCTCAGAGAGTGGCTGAAATAAATCAAATGCAGAGTTGTAACCAAGACTGATTGAGATCACGGTCTATCCTCACAGAGCTCTACTAATGCGATCGCCCTATCGTGACAAAGCCAGCCCTGAAAGAAGTGGTTTGAACAAGGCCTTGAGCTGAAGCTTCCACAAGGCCTCCGGTTTGCTCGACAAGGTCTTGTGGAAGTCTCAAATCCTGATGGCTGGCCCGAAGTCTCCAACGCCCCCTGACTCAGCCCATTAAGCTGTCACGAGTCGTTTTGCGGGTAAAGGGGTTCCAGGTATTGAGGTCTTTAGCAGGCTGCCCCAACAAACTGGACCGAGCCGCATCTGTGAGCCCCTGGACTTTAGAAAAATCTGAACCGGAAATCCCTTCAATATTCTCGAACTCAGCCCCGGTCAAGTCCGCCGCACGGAAGTCCACATTCTGCAGCTGAGCACGGTTAAGGCGAGCATTGCGTAAAATCGCCCCAGTGAAATAGGCCCGCCGCAGGTCGGCACCGCTCAAGGAGACATTACTGAGGTCAGCATTGCTGAAGTCGGCACCACTCAAATAAGCCCCCAGCATATTGGCGTTTGCCAGATCAGCTCCCCGCAGATTGGCTCCATTGAGGTAAGCCCCCAGGAGCTGGGCACGAGGGCCTACCGCTCCGGAGCTTTTGTAGTTGAAGTCCTCTGACCATTGGGTGTGGCGATCGTAGCGAGCCACCTGGAAGTTTGTGCCCTCTAAATTGGCATCGGTCAGATTGGTACCTTCTAGATTGGAGCGATTGAGAAATGCTCCGGAGAGGTTGGCTCCTTGGAGATTAGCCCCCGTAAAGTCAACTCCTCGCAGGTCAGCTTTAGCAAGGTTAGCGCCAGACAAATTTGCCCCGGTGAGGTCGGAGTTCGTCAGCGTGATACCAGCAGCATTCGTTTCGCTGAGATTGGCCCCCATGAGGCTCACTTGGTACAAATCTTGGTCAGTCAGGTCTGCACCACTCAGATCTAAGTCTGGAATAGATTCACCGCGACGTAGGGTAGCGAGCTGTTCTGGGGAAAGGGAGTTCATGTCTACAGCCGTAATCCAAAAAGCCGAATATTAATGCAAGGGTCCTACTCTGAGAGGACGAACCCAGGAACATTCTTACAGGCCCTTTCAACAGGGCCTTAGAGTTGTTAAGGGATGTAAACATTGACCTAAACAAGCTTGGTTTAGGCGCTTACACTTCGATTAACGCGATCGCCGCAACCAGTGGCTACCATCCGTGAGCCAGTCTATTGCCACGGAGCTGCCCTCGCGTTCAACTCTTCCTTTCCATCACTCCGTCTTTTGCCATGGCTCGCTTCACCCCCCCCATGACTATGCAGGCCTTCTTCCGCAAAAGCGAAGGCACCTGGTTCACCCGACGCACAGTTCACCACTTTGACTGCACTGCTGACGAATCAGGAGATTCAAACCTCGTCATCAGCGTCTTCGACAACAGCGACGAACGCGTCCAAAAAGTTTGTGGCCAAGAGGGGGTTAGCGCTGAACATGCTTGTGGAGCCAGCTTCGCCTGGCAGTCCACATTGTCTGATGCTCCCCCCAACGAAAAGTACGCCGCTGTTCTCATTGATGTGCCCAGTGATGAAACAGGACTTAGCGGTCGTCTTTTCCGCGACCACGGATATATAGAAGATATCCCCGTCATTAGCCGCTATGTCTTTGCCGAGGATGGGCTACTCACCATCTCCACTGACTACGAAAGCAGCCAAGGCCAAGAACGCTGCTGGTTCGTCAATGACAACTTCCGCGTTCGCGTCAGCACCGTACGCATGATGGGTGGCGTCAACCTCATGACCTATTGTTCTGAATTTCGCTGTGTCTCCGAGGGCGTGCTGGACGAGATGGTGGCACGGAACCAAGCCTTGGCAGCAGCGGGTTAAGACAGATGCGCTGTTCTCTGAGCAAGTTGAGGAGGACTGTTACGGATTGTTGCTTTGTGAGAACGCCATAGGGCAGCGCCCTAAAGCATCCCCTATGGTGATGACATTGGTAAACTGCGTCGGCCTGCTCAATGTATAAACCTTTTCAGAAATATTTAGAGCAAGCACTATCGGACAATTTTGAGCTGACCTCCAAGGCGATTCCTGAAGGTCTAGAGCAGAATGTCTCCGAGCGGGGTCGTAACCCAGCCACCATTCAGAGCTGGTGCTATGAGTCACCTGAAATGCGCAAGATGCGCTACACCTACATCGATGCAGGTGAATCAGCCCAGGTCTTTAACGGCGTCCTCTATCCTCGGCCTTGCTACGATGCTCCGGTACTGGGCATTGACTTTCTTTCTTTTGGTGGAAAGAAAAAGATTCTGGTGGTGCTAGATTTCCAGCCCCTTTTCCGCGACGAGGAATACACTGCCAAGTATGTCGAGCCCATGCAGGAGATGTATGAGCGCTACGACGATTTGGCTCAAAATTTGGGCATGAAGTTTTACGATGCCAACCAGTATTTCTCGAAGTATTTGCTGTTTGCAAAAACTGACGAAGAAACAGTTTCTAGCCGCGTGCTTCCTGCCTTCAAAGATTACGTTGAGTCCTATATTCAGCTCATTAAGCAGGCTGAGCCTAACCAGGATCCAGCAGCTGTGGAGCGGATTGTTAAGGCGCAAAGGGATTACGACCAGTACAGCGCAGAGCGGGATCCAGCTCATGGCCTGTTCACTAGCTACTTCGGCGCAGAATGGGCCGATCGCTTCTTGTACGAGTTCCTATTTGAAGATGCGGTTCAGCTAGCAGCCAGCCATTAGAACCCAGCAAGGCTTAGCAGACAGGGGCACACCGGCGTGTGCCCCTGTACTTTTAGATTTTTTTGAATTCGGCATATAAAAATGACCATTTACCAAAAGTTTCTGGACCACGCGATCGCCACCCTCAACGACAATCTAGACCTTTCGGATTACCCCATCCCCGCAGGTTTTGAGCGTAAAGAAGGAGTGACAGGCTCTAAGAGCAAACCCCAAACGGTGATTACCGAGAGTTATGGTTCCTGCTCACCCAAGTTGCGCCAGATTCGCGCGGCCCATGTGGATGGCGGTGCCATGCTGCAGGTACTGAACTTTGTAATTTTCCCCCAGTTGGAATATGACATTCCTTTCTTTGGAGCGGACTTGGTCACGTTGCCAGGGGGGCATTTGATTGCGATCGATATGCAGCCCCTATTCCATACCGATGAATACAAAGCCAAGTACAGCCAGCCCCTAATGGAAATGTTCAAGGGCTATCAAAAGGATTTGCCCTGGGGCGGCGATTTCCCAGAGGAAGCACAGCAGTTTTTCTCACCCGCATTCCTGTGGACAAGACCTTCTGAGACAGAGGCAGTTGAGACGACGGTATTTGAGGCCTTTAAGGATTACCTCGACCAATACATTGCTTTTGTGAAAGCGGCGGAGCCAGTGGCGGAGTCAGAGCGAGACGCAATTAAGCAGTCCCATGTGGCCTACTTGAACTATCGAGCAGAGAAGGATCCAGCAAGGGGAATGCTGACGCGCTTCTATGGTGAGGAGTGGACAGAGGAGTATATCCACGGCTTCTTGTTTGATTTGGAGCGGAAGCTAGCCGCCGCTGCTTAGGTCCTAGGGGAACTGGGTTAGGCGTTTTACCTCACTTGTCTTCTAAGGCGAGTGAGGCTCAATGTTTGCCTTAAGCTTCGATAAGACTCCGGGAGTGGTTTTGTAGCGGATGCTACGGTGAGAGGACTCCCCCCTCACTGCCTTATGGCCACTACCTACAAGCTACATCCGCAAAATCCCCAGAAGCGCAACATCGACCAAATTGTTCAGCAGCTTCGCAAGGGGGCAATCATGCTGTATCCCACGGATACGGTGTATGCGATCGGCTGTGACCTGGAGGCCAAGGCTGCGATTAAGCGAGTGCGCCAGCTAAAGCAGATGAGCAATGAGAAACCGCTGACGTTCTTATGTTCTTCGCTATCAAATATTGCGGAGTATGCGATGGTACAGGATTTTGCCTATCGCAGCATGCGCCATTTGATTCCAGGCCCCTACACCTTTATTTTGAAGGCGACGAAACAGGCACCTAAGTTGGTGATGAATCCGAAGCGGAAGACAACAGGGATTCGGGTACCGGAGCAGAATATTTGTCAGGCGTTGTTGGAAGGATTAGGTAATCCGATTATTTCCACATCGGCCCATGTGGTGGATGCGGATTCGCCCTATTCGGATCAGCCTTATTTATCGCGCTATGAGTTATTTGATGCCCTTGAGGATCAGGTGGATCTCATTATCGATAATGGCGAAGATCCCAAGTATGAGCCTTCGACGATTTTGGATATGACGGGGGATGAGCCGTTAATTTTGCGTAAAGGCCAGGGGTCTGAGGCAGTTGAGGATTTTGAGATGGCGGAGGATGGAGAATAGGGCTAGGCCGCCAACCTCTCCCAAAAAGCAGTTGAAGGGAAAGATTGCGACAGGAAAGATTTCTAAAGAGAGGATTATTTCTAACGTCCAGTGTTCAGCCACATCAACAGCCACGCGAATGTTTTTTATCAGGAGCTGTTGCTAAGGCATCCAACAAGAAGTCAATGGCTTTTTTAACCCGCAGCGGCAAATGACGGCGATGGGGATAAACAATCCAAGTATTGCGTTCCTTATCCCAATAGTCTTCCAAGATAGGCACTAACCGACCGGAGTCCAATTCGGCTGCAAGATTTACCCGGGGTAAGTAGACAATCCCGAGGGCTCGAACGGCAGCGGCAGCCAATGCCGAACCATTATTGCTGCTCCAAGGTCCCGACACACTGATGTTGCGGAGGCCATCGGGGTATTGGAAGCGCCAGCGCTTGCTATTACTGATCAGACAAGCATGGTCACGCAGCTCTTCAGGTTCCGCCGGAGTTCCTTGCTGTTGGAGATATTCAGGGCTAGCACAGGCCATAATTTGGCGATTGGCGAGTTTCCGAACGATTAAGCTGCTATCTTCCAAAACCCCATAGCGAACGGCAAAGTCAAACCCTTCCTCAATGAGGTCAACGGTACGGCTGGTGAAATCCATCTCGATGCTGACTTTGGGATGCAAGCGAGCAAAATCGGCGAGCACTGGAGCCACGTACTGTTCGGCAAAGGCTCCCGCAGCAGTGACTCGAATTCGTCCGACAATTTCGGTGCTCTCTCCGATCACCGCTTGATTCGCTTCCTCCAGTCCAGCGACCAATTCCGAACAGCGGCGATAGTATTCCGCCCCAGCATCCGTCATTCGAACCTTGCGAGTGGAGCGTGCCAGCAGCCGAATCCCTAGACTGGCTTCCAGAGCAGCAATTCGACGACTCACGTGGGAAGTGGAGACCCCCAAACGCTGCGCCGCTGCTGAAAAGCTCTCGGCTTCAACGACAGCTACAAATTCTGCAATCCCATCCCAAACTGTCATCTACTCTCCATTTGCATCTGCTGGCAATGGAGTCACGCTCTCGAATGCTCTTCAGCAGCAATTCTGTTGAAAGTTTACTGGCTCAATTGTTGCAGATGAGCAAAAGTCTTTCACTAAATTGCAGGTCGATTTCTGGCGAGCAATACTGTGATCAGTCAACCACTGCTCTCGCAGTTTTATAGGAGCCAGCGAAAGAATATGTCTGATGCAGCTCAGATTTCTAGCGCTCAGTCGAGAACAGAGTCTCATTCAGCTGAAGCGATCGCCCAACGGTTCTTTAACGCCTATCGTGAACAAGATGTTGCAGCGATGGTTGCTCTTTTTGCACCGAATGGAACGGTTGAATACGTCCCCTTTAAACTCAAAGGCTCCGTTGAAGAGGCAGGCGCAGGTGCCTGGAACGCTTTAATTGATGCGTTTCCGAACCTAACCAACCGCG
Organism: uncultured Pseudanabaenaceae cyanobacterium; assembly: GCA_938015405.1. Lineage (GTDB taxonomy): Bacteria > Cyanobacteriota > Cyanobacteriia > PCC-9006 > JAAUQQ01 > JAAUQQ01. Next base: position 274 of record CALLPZ010000527.1, on the reverse strand, counting down.
TGCTGAACATTCGTCAGGACGGAAGTGGGCTCGTCGCCTACGTGGATGTGATGATCGGTGGAACACAAACCAAGGATGTGTTCGGTGTGCCTAATCAAAATCAATCCTATGATTTACGCCACCTCTTTGTGATTGAAACAAATCAGCAAAGTCAAATCTCCAGCATGGTGAGCTTTTGGGACAATGCTGACTGGTATCAACAGCTGGGAAAAACAAGTCTGACGGACTAATGCTGTTGCCTCAAGACACTTGGCAAGGCTTGCTCTGAAGCCGA
>CALLPZ010000526.1 GCA_938015405.1 uncultured Pseudanabaenaceae cyanobacterium | reverse complement strand
GTGGTTTGCAACTGCCAAGACGTATCTGTGATGGTGCGGCCAATGGGAGTGAGTTCTGCGGTGAGGGTCTGCGTATTGATCGAGAAGGCAGAAACGACACCCGTTACGGTATTCCATTCAATGGAAGCGGGGGTTGTGCCGACTTCATCGTCAACGTTGGTGACCGCAACGCTGTCGATGGTGAGCGCATTGTAGGCTGTGTCGTTGCTCTCGCTGGTGATGTCGATGTTGTAGGCAACGTCACCATCTTTGACGGTGTCATCTTCACCTGTCACCGTCACCTGTTGGGCAGCATCCCAATTCTCGGTGGTGAAGGTCAGGGTTGATGTTGCCGTGCCTTCAGAGGCGTCGTCGCTAGCGAAGGTAAAGGTGACATCACTGGTGGGCTCAGTGTTGAGAACGACATCGAAGGTTGCCGTGCCAGCATTGGCTTCCGTGGTGTTGCCACTAATGGCAGAGATGGTGACACCTGGGGTGTCGTTGTCGATGTTGGTGACGGTGACCGGATCCGGCAGGGCTAGGGCGGTGTTGATGGTGGGATCGTAGCGATCGTCAGCGCTTGCGACGGTGGCTGAGATGTCATAGGCCACATCTCCATCTACGATTTGATCATCAATGCCCGTTGCCGTCACGGTTTGGGGGGTATCCCAGTTTGCACTGGTGAAGGTGAGCGTTTCAGTGACAGTTCCTTCCGTGGTGTCGCTACTAGCGAGGGTGAGCGTGACATCATCCGTGGGCTCGCTGGTGAGGGCGAGGTCAAAGGTAATGGTTCCGCCCGCTTCGGTCGTTGTTAGCGGTCCTTCGAGGGGATTTTGGCTCAGGTTGCTGACGGCGAAACCTGCGGTGTCATCGTCGGGGGTGACGCCACTAATGGTGGGGAAGCTCAGGGCAGCATAGGTGCTGTCGCCTGTGACCTCAGTCGTGATGTCATAAAAACCATCTTGGACGGAGTCAAAGTCATCGTTGACGCCAGTGACGGTGACGGTTTGAGGAGTAAACCAGTTGCTGGCCGTGAAGGTGATGGGGCCTGATACGGTTGCCTCTGTAGTGTCACTGCTCGTAAACGTCAGGACTACATCGGTCGTGGGAGCGCTGTCTAACTTAACGGTGAAGGTATCTGTGCCTCCCTCTTCCGTGGTGGTTAGGTTGCTGGAGCCCTGAACGGTGAAGCCAGGGGTATTGCTACCTGTGTCTACACCAAAGCCAGTGGGTGCTGCATTGAAATCAATTTGAGCATCGTCATCATTGGTGACCCAATTGGCCGAATCGCTGATGGCTGCTAAGAGAGCAGCTTTGGTGCCAGTGGTGGAGCCGTTGTAGTAGGCATTATCAACCTCGCCGATTAGGCCAAAGGCAGTGCCGCCATCGCCATTTGTAGCAACCGCAGTCAGCCCTGTGGGGACGCCGGAGTCGAAACCATCGGTGGCTGTGCTTTGCCATCCCGTCGAATCTGCACCTGTACTGCTGTTGTTAAAGCCGTAGATAAAGGTTGGGGAACCATCTTCGGTGTCATCGGCAGTTTGATACACCAACAGTTGGTCGCCTGTGGATGAATCAAAATTGAGGGTGTTGCCGTTGGAGGTACCAAAGCTGCTGAGGTTGCTGTTGGTAACGACAGAGCCTGCTGGAACACCATTGCTGCCAACGGTCCAGGTGATGATGTTTTCGCCAGCTCTAGTGGCGCCACTGGTGCTATCAAAGCCTTGGTCAGTGATGAAAACGACTGAACCTGCAGGAATATCAGTCAGCGCCACTAGGCCAAACTGATCGTTGGAGCTGTCTGCGCCGTAGGAGACAACGGCTAAGTCACCTGCAGTAATCGTTGGGGCAAATGCGCCTTGGTAGCTGGCTTGGGCCTCGGCAGTGATGGCCAGTGCTGCGGATGCATTGCCTTGGTTGAGGCTCCACTGTCCACCTTGCTCGGCTGCGCCGACGGTGTGGCTTGCGGCGGAAATGGTTGCACCGGAAAGTGCCTGGAGGCGGGCAATAAATTTGGCACCCAGATCGCCTGCGGCGACGTTGCAGCCGTAAAGCAGGAGTTCAGGGTTGTTGGCTTGGGAGGCGGTGAACCAAGCTGCCAGATTGTCGGCTTGGTCGTTGAGGTTGTGGAGACTCAGTTCGCCGTTGCCGAGCAGGAGGCGACCGGGGGCACCGTGGGAAATGATGTGGACGGCACCCAAATCTGAGCGATCGCTCAAGGTCAGGGTAATTTGGGCCAGAGCATCTTCTTCAGCACTCAGAAGGTGAACTTCTGCACCGGGAATAACGCCTTGGGCCAGGACACCGGGTTGTTCTACACCTGCATCAATAAAGACAACTGTTTTGCTGAGGCTAAAAGTTTCAATAACGCCAGGATTGACGAGAGAAGCTTGAATAGGCATAAAGCTAAAAGTTAATAGAAATAAGTGTTGTGGACGTTGAGCTCTCGACCCCATCCTCAGGAGTTTCGTTCCTGAAATAGATGAAATCCCAGGTCGAACTCTTTTACTTGTAGAAGGATCGACAGGTTATTTATACCGAAGAAATACGTATAAACCGAGTTCTCTGTTGAATTTTTTTGAAGAGAGAGTATTCCTTTATTTCTCCCTTATATTTCTGGTTCCCCAGGGCCGTATTTATGTGGGCTTAGAAATTTAGAGATGATTTGTGAGCTAATCCGTATATCACTCATTTGGTTTGCTGAACTGCATGGGGACTTTGCTGAATTCTCAGATTGGATCGCGTTCGCAGTTGCTTTGGGCTCATGGCTGAATTTACATTTCGATAGAAAGGTTGGGGAATTCCCAGGGCGAGGTCGGTTTTGCCGTGATACCTTGTGAGTCGGGAAGCAGCTTGATGCCGTGGTTGTGACACCCTTTCCAGGTTTTGTGAGTCTTCGATGGCGCTCTATCGTTCCGTTCCTGTTTTGAATCAGGCTCGCGATCGCCTCCAGCGGGCCATCGGGGGATTTCGTCAGCAGTTGAGCACGGTTCCTGGGGATAGTGCTTACTTTCGGACGATTGACGATGAAATTGCAGGATTAACCCGTCAGCTTAAAACGATTGAAAATGGGTTGATGCGGGCGGCGGTGTTTGGTCTCGTGAGTCGGGGCAAGTCAGCGCTGATCAATGCCTTGGTGGGCCGTGACGAACTGGAAACCGGCCCGATCAATGGGGTGACGCGATCGCCCCAAAGTCTCCATTGGCGGCCTGAGGGCAGTGAGCTAACCCTGGAGTTGATTGACACGCCGGGCTTAGATGAGGTGGAGGGTGAAGCTCGGGCCACCATGGCCCAGACGGTGGCCCAGCAGGCCGATTTGATTCTCTTTGTGGTGACGGGGGATGTGACCCGCAAGGAATACCAGGCCATTCGGGATTTATGGCAGTTTCAGAAGCCGCTGCTGCTGGTGTTTAACAAGGTGGACCTGTATCCCCCCCCCAATCGCGCGCAGATCCTGGGGAATTTGAAGCGTTATTTTCAGGATGATCCCTTGATGGCCGATGGGGCGGAGTTGCAGCGCCAGGATGTGGTCCAGGTGGCTGCTGCCCCGGCTCCCCTGATGGTGCAGACTCAGCTGCCCGATGGCACGGTGACCCAATCCCAGGAGACGCCCCCGCCCCAGCTGGATGAATTGCGCGATCGCCTGGTTGAATTAATGGCCTATGAAGGGGCGAGCTTGCTGGCGCTGAATGCCCTGGTGCAAACCCGGGAGGCGGAGCAACGCATTGCCCAGCAGATGTTGTTGGCGCGGCAGGTGGCAGCAGAGGAGCTAATTCGTCGCTATGCCCGCAATAAGGCGATCGCAGTGGGGCTTAACCCAGTGGCGGTGCTGGATATGGTGGGAGGGGCGGTGAGTGACCTGGCGCTGATCCGTGCCCTTGCCAAGCTCTATGGTTTGCCCATGACTAGCCATCAGGCAGGCAAGCTGCTGCAAAAAATCTTATTAAGTAGTGGTACCTTGCTGTTAGGAGAACTGGGCAATGGCCTCTTCTTTGGGATTGGCAAGGGCGTGGCCGTGGGGGGAGACTTTGCAGCCGGGGTGATGGGCTATGCCGGAGTGGCAATTGCCCAGGGCGCATTGGCTGGCTATGGCTCCCATGTGGTGGGGCGAGCGGCCCAGGTCTATTTGGAGCAGGGTTGTACCTGGGGTGAAACCGGTGCAAGTACGTTGATTCGTGCGATTCTCCAGGATGTGGATAAGCAGAGCATTTTGTATCGGTTGCGACTGGAGTTGCAGGAAGTCGTGCCCCTCGGATGAGTTTGGGATGGGACGCTGTAATGGCTGACTGGCTAGGTGGCTGTGATGCTGATCCGTGCCAGACTCTCTGAGAGAGATATCATACGAATAGAACGCTCCTCTCCCGGTTTGGGAAGCTTTCCGGTGGTGGGTTCTAGCGGAATACAGCCAGCTCAGCCAGGTATAAGGGAATGACACTGACGAATGACCCGTTCGCAGATTCAGCTCAGGTTGCTCAGAATTCTGCAGATGGGAGTGATGGTTCAGAACCCAGCGATTCGGGACCTACTGGAGCAAAAGCGGCCGGTTCAGGGGGCGTTTTAGGAGA
>CALLPZ010000525.1 GCA_938015405.1 uncultured Pseudanabaenaceae cyanobacterium | reverse complement strand
TATAAATCACCCAGGCAAAATGAGCAGATACCGTTAGCGAAACCGGCACCAGCCACTTGGCAAAAAACACATCAGCCAGAGGCATGACAGAGATCATGATCCAAATCGGGATCGAGCTCAAAGCCACAATCAAGCAGATCGCCTTAGCCCGCTGCATCGGAGTCCAAACCGCGACCTGCTTCACTTGCTCCTTCGCAACCCAAGAATTCAAACTCAGTCGGTGGCAAAACTGGGATTGGATGGCAGCCAGCCATCGAGTCATCCCCCAAAGCAGCGCTGTTTGTAGCGCCAGCAATACTCCCAATATGAGCGGCATCACCAGACCATTCACGGCAGTTTGCGATCGCCGATAGTAAGCCACCATCCAGCCCATTCCCCCCGCCTGGAAAGCAGCACAGCCCACCATCGCCAACAAGGCATAGGGCCAGATTGTCACCAACGTATTACCCAAGCTCAGCTTTGCCACAGCCGTCTGTACGCCTCGATTAAGCGCAGCCTCTTGAGGGTAAGACCAGGCTTCAGGCTGCTGCGCCATAGGCTCCAGACTGGGCTGCGCCATGGCACGCCCAAACATCTTGAAGAATAGCCCTCCGCCAATGGCAACAAAAGCGAGACCGACCACCAAAAGTTGGGGATAGAACGGCACTCGTTCTGCCAGGGCAGCTTGCTGCTCTGCCTCTCGCTTTTGCTCCGCTTGCAACCGTTGAAATTCAGCTGCCTCTCTGGCGATACGGTTGGCTTCTCGCTGGGCTGCCTGCTCCCGCTCGCGAATTTCGTCCTGCTCCCAAGTTTGAACCAGTGCTTCGGCTTGCTGGGTCAGCTCCGCTGGCATAATTTCCGGCAAGGTTAGGCCGGGCTGAATGCTCACTGCTACAGCGAGGGTGCCATCGACGATCGCCTGCTCATAGTCATCCTTTTTGAAAGACGGGATCATCTGCTCGCGAATGATCTTGCCCACCCTCGCATCGGGCAACAGGCCTTCCATCCCATAGCCTGTTTCGATCTCCACGCGGCGATCGCCCTTGCTCACCATCACCAAAACGCCATTGTCTTGGCCAGCCTTACCAATTCCCCAGGTATTAAACAGCTCCGTCGTAAAAGCCTTCGGCGATGGCGAAGGGGCAACGTCGGTCACCGTGACCACCGCCACCTCAGCTCCATTTGCAGATTCTAGTTGAGTCAGCAACGCATTTAACTGAGCTTCCACATCGTCGCTCAGCAAGTCAGCCTGATCCGTGACCCAACCACTATTCGCCTGACGTGGATTAACAACATTGCCCACTTCCACGGCCTGACTCGGCAGCAAACCAGCAGGGCTGATCAGAGGCAATAAGCTCAAGCAAAAGCCCAAGAGCATCGCCCAGCCCCATAGCCTGCGAGGCTTTAAGTCAAGTCCAGCAAGTCTTGCTCGCAGAAAGTGAAAGTTTAAGTTCTGCACAACTCAGTTCGTTCGCCTCTTACATTCACACCAGCGAGTCCAGCCCTAGAGTTCCCCATCTCCCTCCCCAAGGATTCGCCCCTGATCTCCCAAGCATGACTTCACCAGGGAGGAGTCCTTTAGCCACAATATTTTTGACCCCAGATTCATCTCCAGCGAAGACATCGTAAAAACAACGCAAATTCAACCCCATCGCCCTTATCGAAGCACTGCGATTGCCCATAGAGTCAAGGGCAAGCTTCCGCATAAATACGGAGTTTATAGTCCTCAGTCAGCTTAAAAAGAATGATTAGGCCATGGGCTATCAATCACCTGACTAGGACAAATTTTCCCTGCACTTCATCTACCACTCCATTTGCCAACCCATTTGGGCCAGCCTGCATCTCGAAGTCGGGGTGGACTGTGCTGATTGCCGTAGGAGCCAGACCGGGCCTTTGCGATCGCAATCAACCCTTTCCATCTAATGTTTTGTCAATATGCTCAAAGGACTACTCGCCCCTCTGAAGCCGCGTGGCTTCTCTGCTTCCCTTGTGGGCTGCAGCATCATTGCCCTAACAGCAGCGAGCCCCGCCCAAGCACTCACCATTGTGCGCAACTTTGTTGGGGGAAATCCAGCTCCCAAAATTGCGGGCGGTGGCAACATCGTCGATGTCTTCAATGCAGCAGCCGACTCCTGGGAAGCAGCCATACAGGATGACTACACCCTCATCCTCAACTATGCCTGGGAAGCCCGACGCGACGGCTCCCTAGCCAGCTATGCCAACCAAGGGAGCGATCGCAATCCTCCCTTCCGCAATACTGAAGGCCTCATCCTTTTCAACAACGATGACAGCTACCGCTGGTTTCTCGATTCCAGCCCCTGGGAGTCCTCGGAATATCAGACCTTCTCCACCTCTACTCAAGACTTAGGGCAAGGCGATATCAACGTGGAGCGCCGCTGGACATCTCCCTCAGGCGATGCCGTGGGACGCTTCGACTTATACAACGTGGCCTTGCATGAAATTGGTCATGGCCTCAACATCCTCGCGCGCAACCGGCAGTTCAAGCGCGAGACTCTCATCGACCGGGATATTGACCTCACAGCCCCTCGGCCTTTTGCCGGAAGCAGTATTCCGATCACACGCAAAGGCGGCGGTCATCTCAAGCTGCCCGAAGCTGCCCTGTCTCCTTTTCTAGCCCCCGGTCAGCGGCGCATGCTCAGTGAAGTAGATATCCTATCCAGTGCTCAAGTCAGCGACTTTACCCAGCTCAACCTTAATCCCCAGCTGATGGGCCAAGAAACACCGCCGATGCAACCCGTACCGGAAGGCAACGCTGCTCTAGCCCTATTGCTCAGCGCCGGAGCGCTGGGAGCCAGCCGTAAGCTGCATCGTCGTTAACAGGCATCTCTGGGTCATAGCCTCGGTCTCCAGAGGGATCTACCAGCGCTAAATTTCAGGGTTAATGCAACGCCCCCTGGCCGCAATCAGTGCATCACCAATAGAAAAGCCCTGGAGCGATCGCCCCAGGGCTTTTCTATGCATAAAACTCAAACTGAAATATTCAGCAAGAGTCAAAGATTCTCAGTTCAATCTAGAGAACACCCATGCTGCTCAAACCCATGATGGCGCCAAAGCCCAAAACATGGCCCAAGCTGGTTGCACCGATGACGGTACCCAAGCTGAAACCACCGAACATCTCGGGGGAAGGAGGCATAGCGCCCACAGCAGGCTGCTGCACAGTGGCCTTAGCCACAGCAATAGCCATGATGTTGCAAGCGATCATAACGATTGCAGTCTTGGGGCTCCAAGCAGCGGTATCAACTGCAGCAGCAAGTAAAGGCATCATCGAAGTTACTCTCCTAAACGAGATCTAAAGAGAAAGCGGTATTTATCTATTGCCCCAAACGCCACTAGCTAGTTAGTGGCAGCACGGCCCCATAAGAAGCCCTGGTTGCGGCATAGTATTAGTACCTATCAAATTTTCGTAACAGAGACCTAGCTCTCGCATCATTAATTAATGATCATTGGTGCAAATGTTTACTAAAGGCAGGACTGGAGCCTTTTGTCCGGTCGCCTCTGAAAGGACTTAAAAGCATGTGGAGAGAGCAGTCTGACCTTTTCAACTCTGCCAGGATGAGTTGAATGAATGCCTGGAAGCATTCTTAGGAAAGTTAATGGTCTTACCATCATCTGGAGCCTAGCCAGATGAATGCTCCCGCCATGGCCTTCGACCATGCTGATAGGCAGGCCAGTCTCACGCCCCGAAGCTGCAAGCAGGGCTGCAATCTCTACAACGCCGGAATTCTGGGCCTGTTCAGAGAAAATGTCTAAGCGATCGCCTGGGTCTTGACTCAGGTTAAAGCAACGACTCATCAGAGCTTAATTGAGCTCACCCAAGCAACAAGCGATGCCCAGAGACTTCAGCTTCATATCTCTTCATTCAGGCGACTGAGAGCCGGGTGGGGCTGAGCTTATGGAAGCACTGGAAGGAATGGCGAGGGTGAGCAGAACTGCTGGATAACAGCCATCTTCAAATCAGGGCTTTGCGACCGAGCTTTGCTTCGCTATCGTTGACCCCAGGGGAACAGCGCTCATCAGGCTGAAAGCCCTCACTTGAATTGCCTCCCACTCAGATTTTTTCGCGCAACGCCATGCAAAACGGCACGATGATGCAGTACTTCCATTGGTACTCCCCCGCCAATGGAAATCACTGGAACGAGCTCGCAGAGAATGCAACTCAGCTGGCTGAAGCTGGCTTCACCGCCCTATGGCTTCCCCCTGCCAGCAAAGCCAGTGGCGGCGGCTACGACGTGGGCTATGGAGCCTATGACCTGTTCGACCTGGGTGAATTTGATCAAAAGGGCACGGTGCGCACCAAGTACGGCACCAAGGACGAATACCTCAACGCCATCCAAACGGCTCAGAAGGCTGGCCTGCAGATCTATGCTGACTGCGTCTTCAACCATAAAAATGGGGGTGACCACGAAGAAGATATTGAAGCGGTCCCCGTAGCCATCTACGATCGCAACCAAACCATCGGCGGCGACGAAACCATCAAAGCCTGGACCCACTACACCTTTCCAGGTCGTCAAGGACAATACTCCACAATGGAGTGGCACTGGTGGCACTTCGATTCGGTCAACCACAACATGCGAAAACCGGGCGATAACCGGATTTATCGCTTTAAGGGCAAGCACTTTGAGACCGAAGTAGACCTGCGCCACGGCAACTACGATTTCCTCATGGCCTGTGACCTTGATACGGGGGTCGAAGAAGTCAAAGGGGAACTGAACTACTGGGGGGAATGGTTTTTTGACATGACCCAGGTAGATGGCTTCCGGCTGGATGCCGTCAAGCATGTGCGAGCCAGCTTCTTCAATGAGTGGCTCGACCATGTGCGCACCTACGCCCACCGTGATCTCTTCACCGTCGGCGAATATTGGTCAGAAGATCTGGATGCCTTGCACTGGTTTCTTGGGCGCACTGGTGGCCGCATCTCCCTCTTTGATGTTCCCCTCCACTACAACTTTCACCGCGCCAGTCAGCAGGGCCAGAGCTATGACCTGCGCAAAATCTTTGACGGCACCCTCGTAAGAGATCAACCCGCCCTCTCAGTCACCTTCGTAGACAACCATGATTCTCAACCTCTGCAAGCGCTGGAATCAGTCGTCGAGCCCTGGTTCAAGCCCCTTGCCTATGCCTTGATCTTGCTACGACGGGACGGCTATCCCTGTGTGTTTCAACCGGACTACGAGGGGGCTCACTACCGCGATCGCGGTCGAGATGGGAATGAGCACGAAATCTGGCTTGACTCTCACCGTTGGCTGCTCGACAAGTTCCTCTACGCTCGCAAAAACTACTGCTACGGCGAGCAATACGACTACTTCAACAACCCGGATTACATCGGCTGGACCCGTCTGGGGAACGCCGCCTATCCCGAGCCCATGGCCGTTCTACTCAGCAATGGTCCTGAAGCCAAGCAATGGATGGAAGTGGGCAGTGCCAATCAGACGTTCTATGACTTAACCGAACATATCAAAGCGCCTGTCACCACCAATGAATGGGGTTGGGGCGAATTTGCATGCCCAGCGGGTTCCATCTCCGTATGGCTACCCCAGTCTCCACAGCAATAACAAGGCTTCCATCAGAGCTTGAGTAGGGAGCAGGTCTCTCCAACCTGCTAGCCCCCCAGACATTGATTCAAGCGATGTCTGGGGGGCTTTGATTTGTACAGCAACGGTCCCGATCTGTTTTGGCATTGGCAACCCGCATGACCATCTGCGGTCTGGATGTAACCCTGAAGGTGGCGACCAGCAATGGAAAGCAACAGTAATGTCGCCCCAGCGTTCGCTAACTGGGGGTCATAATCTCTCCCGGAAACGGCTCCCTGTTCATCCCCCTAATGTTGCTCCATGAAGAGCAGCCAGGCCCACAGCTATTTATCCTCCCAATCAACCTGCAAAAGTCGAAGGTCACTGCATAAGATTTGGAATCAGACCCAAAGAGATTAAATGACATCCAATTTTCGATGAGTGAATAGCTTACACAGCTCACTCTTCCGCCTAGGATGCCAAATCGAGCATTTCAGGTTTTGTCCCTGTAATCAGCTCTAATGCTGATTCGCAGTTGCGCAAAACTGCGATTTTGTCCTGCCCAAGCCGAAATTTCAAATCCGAAAATACGTTTTCTTACGGGGAACAGCCTCAAAAATCGAAAATTGCCCGAGTTTACACGTAAGCCAAAGCCAGTGTTAACACGGAGAGGGCTCTCCCCCCTCAGACGCGCAAGCACTTAATTCAATTCCCAAAACCAAGATTCTGCCTGGCTTCAGACCTACAGCCCGTCAATCAGCAGCCTCCAAAATCACGGCCTAGATCCTTACCGTATTTATACGTTCTCTTATTCTTCCTTTAGAAAATAAATTATTCATTCATCGCGACCAGCACTTGGTTTTCGAGCTGTTCATCGTCTAGAGACGCAGGTTTCAAGCAACCCTCGCGTTACAAGATTTCAGCTCCGAGGCTATAGGGGAACACGCAAATATCTCAAAATTAGCCCTCCGAGAAGTCCCTATTTGTTTCGGTAACCGGGCGAGATACAACCAAAGGAGCCGGTTCAACGAGTTGTTCTACGTTGTATCGGCATTTCATTCACCCTTTAGCCAATCGTAGGGAAACGGAATAGTTTCCTTTGCTTTCCCAGCGCACGCTCGCGCCCTGGGTTGCCACAGCATTCAATCTTCTTCCAGCCTTTCGCCCTGTGCTCAGTCACGGCGGAACAGATGCTCCCAGGTTTAGCCCGGGGGTCACGGCTTGCTGCGCAGCAATACCAGGCAATAGCGAAGCTCACCTCTAAAAGAACTGTTTCCCTGCCAACAAGGATTAGCCCCATGATTAATGTGCGCCCCCAGAAGCCTCTGGTTACTGCGTCTTCTTCCCTTGCTTCGAGCTTCCGTTCAGAGTCTGCGATCGCTCCCGCTAAGACTCCCTCCCCCCTAGGTGAAGCAACCCTACAGCTGGTACATCGACAGTTTGAGCAACAAGTCGCTGAGCACCCTAATAAAACAGCAATTTACTTTGAAGACCAACAGATCAGCTACGGAGAACTTAATCGACAGGCAAATCAATTAGCTCGCCACCTTGTAAGTCTGGGTGCAGGTCCTGATGTGCTGGTTGCTGTTTGCCTCGAACGCTCCCTCAAACTGATGGTGACGCTCCTCGCCATTCACAAAGCTGGTAGCGCCTATCTCCCACTCGATCTGGGCTACCCCAGCGATCGCATCCAATACATTCTCGAAAATGCCCAAGCTCCCTTATTGATTTGTAATGGCAACTCGACCTTTCCCTCCCTCCAGGCGAGCATCATTAATCTCCAAGAGTTGAGCCAACAACTCAATCAGTATGACGCCAGCAATCTCGGTTCAGCTCCCAATAGTCGAGACCTGGCCTATGTCATCTACACCTCCGGCTCCACGGGCAAGCCTAAGGGAGTGCAAATCGAGCATCGCAGCCTGAGCAACCTGATCCAGTCCATGGCCCAAGAGCCGGGGCTGACTGCTGACGATGTGACCCTAGCCATCACCACCATTTGCTTTGACATTTCCATCCTGGAACTGTTCATGCCACTGGCCACTGGCGCAACTATGGTATTGGTCTCCAGAGCAGTGGCTAGCGATGGCTTCCAACTCAGACAACTGCTAGAGCAACAGCCCATTACTTGGGCCCAAGCCACCCCCTCCACTTGGCGAATGCTGTTGGCCTCTGGTTGGCAAGGCAACTCAAGAATCCGTTTGCTCAGCGGTGGTGAAGCCACGACTCCGGACCTAGCTGCACAACTATTAAAGTGCTGTGCCGAGCTATGGAATGTCTACGGCCCCACTGAAACGACCATTTGGTCGATGGTGCATCGCATTCTGCCCGACGATGTTCCCATTCCCCTGGGCAAAGCCATCCGCCAAACCCAGGTTTACTTGATGGAACAGTTGCCCAATGGCGAACTCTATCCCTGCATGCCGAACCAGCTTGGTGAAATTTGCATCGGAGGATGGGGAGTTGCCCGAGGCTATCTCAATCAACCCGAGTTGAACCGAAAAAAGTTCATCACAGATTTCAACAGCCGAGACATTGGAGCCAAGCTCTATCGCACTGGAGATCTAGGCCAAGAATTGAACGACGGTACGCTGCAATTTATGGGGCGGATCGATCACCAAGTCAAAGTTCGGGGCCATCGCGTTGAACTGGGTGAAGTAGAAGCGGCGTTACTCCAGCACGAGCAGGTCCAGAATGGAGCCGTCATAGCCGCAGCTGACTCATCCGGCAGCCAGCAGCTCATCGGCTATCTAGTCGCGCAGAACGATGAAGCTGAATCATGGCCAGATCTAGAATCAGCCAGCTCAGATGCATCAGCTTTCAGCTCCGACGATTTATCCGAAATAGATGCTTTAACCACGAATAACGATGTCGTCGATCAATGGAAGACGCTCTGGGACGATGCCTATCGCAACAGCACCCCAGACACAGATCCGACCTTCGACTTCAGTGGCTATGGCGATAGCTACACGGGTGAGCTGCTCTCTGCTGAGGTCGTGGAGGAATGGACCGAACGCACCGTTGAGCGAATTTTAGCGCTGAAACCGCAGCGCGTTCTAGAAGTGGGCTGCGGCAAGGGGCTACTGCTCTTTCGGATTGCCCCCCACTGTGAGCGCTACATCGGTGTAGATGTAACCCCCGCAGCGATCACCCACCTAGAGCAGTATCTAAATCAAACACCAGAGCAGTGGTGCCAAGTTAGCCTGGCCCAAGCCGCAGCCCATGAACTGCAACAGCTTGCTCTGCTCCAAGGGGAACAGTTTGACACCATCGTCATTAACTCCGTCGTTCAATATTTTCCAGATGTTGATTACCTGCTCAATGCCCTAACCGATCTCACCCATCTCCTCCAGCCCGGCGGACGCATCTTCCTCGGAGACATTCGCAATGCCGATTTATTAGAGACCTTCCACACCAGTGTGTTGGTGCACCATCACCAAGCTCACCCAGAGTCCCAACTCACGGCCACAGCTTTACATCAGCACATCCAGGCGAAAAGCCAGCAGGATGTAGAACTGCTCCTGGCCCCTCCCTTTTTCACGCAGCTACAACAACGTTGTCCTCGAATCACTCAGGTGGTCACACAACTCAAGCGAGGTCGCCATCGTAGTGAACTAACAGACTTTCGCTACGATGCGGTGCTCCACCTAGATCAGCCCTCCCAGCCCTCCCCAGAAATCCACTGGTCATCCTGGGAGCAGCATCAAAGCTCACTGGAATATATCCAGGCGCAGCTACAAGCGCAGTCCCAAGCCATCTCACAACAGGAGCAACCAGCCAAAACTTGGGGACTTCAAAACATCCCCAATGCCCGCCTGTCCACAAGCCAGCATCAGCTCCAACAGCTCCAAGATTTGCAACAACCAACGGTGGAAGAACCATCCCTAACCAGCCTCTTAGCCTCAGCCCCCGAGAATCCAGGCCTCGATCCCGAAGACCTCTGGAAAGTAGCGGAAGCCTGCGGCCATCGCGCCCATTTACGCTGGAGTCAAACCCGCCAGGGGGCGACCTATGACGCTATTTTTCAACCTATCCCCCATCCCCACAGAGCGACACATTGGGCATCACCGGACCTCGCAGAACCTTGGACTGTGAGTGAAACCTATGAAACCGTGGTACATCACCTCGGCAGCCAGCAATCCTCAGCCCAGGCAACGGTTTCACCCAACCCAAGCTGTAGCCCAATATCAAACCTCTCCATCGCAGAACTTCACCAGTTCTTGCAGCAACGCCTCCCCGCCTACATGGTCCCCTCCCAGTTTGTCTTTCTCAAGCAGCTCCCGCTCACTCCGAATGGGAAAATAAACCGCAAGGCCTTACACGAGCCCAGCCTCAAACCTTCGCTCCTCACGAGAGCAGACTACGCACCTCCCCAGACTGCCACCGAGGTTCAGCTAGCGAGAATCTGGGAAACGCTTCTCAACTTTGCTCCCATCGGTCGGGAGAGTCACTTCTTTGAATCCGGCGGTCACTCCCTCCTCGCGGCTAAACTCATCAGCCAAGTTCAAGCCAAATTCTCCATCCCCATGGGCCTCTCCAGTCTGTTTCAAAACAGCACCCTAGCCCAACTGGCTCAAGCGATTGACCAAATGGCTGAGCAGCAAGGTCACGGGCAAGCCGAATCCAACATCGCTCCCCCAGATGGTCTCGCCCAACAGATCGAAGCGGACCTGGCCCTAGCCGACACCATTCATCTCCTCCCTGACCTCGCCCCAGCCGCACTCGACATCGACCATATCCTGCTCACTGGTGCAACGGGCTTTGTAGGTGGTTTCTTACTCCAAGAATTACTCATACAAACCCGAGCCACCGTCCATTGCCTCGTGCGGTCAACGAACCGTGCGGAAGCCCAGCGCAAGCTGGAAAACCACCTGGAGCAATGCCGTATTTCTTGGGAGTTGTACCGCGATCGCATTGTGGTCCTACCTGGCGATCTATCCCAGCCTCAACTGGGCCTCAGCGATGAGCAATTTCAAAGGCTCCAAACCCAGATCGACGCCATCTACCACAATGGAGCCTATGTCAATCTAATCTACCCCTACAGCGAGCTACGGCGCTGCAACATCGACAGTACCGTCGAAATTCTGCGCCTGGCCAGCCAGGGCAAACTTAAACCCGTCCATTACATCTCAACCCTCGACGTCCTCAATCCCGAGAATCCATCCTCCGATCAGCTGCTCACCGAAGATACCCCACTGCCCCACTGGTCAAGGCTCAGCAGCAACTATGCCTGCACCAAATGGGTTGCAGAACAGCTGATCCTCACCGCCAGAGCCCAGGGAATTCCCTGCAATATCTACCGGCTGGGCATGACCACAGGCCACAGCCAACATGGCTTTTCTAATCCCACGGATATGATTGGCCGTCTTATCCATGGCCTCGTCGAACTCCAAACCGCACCGGAGGAGAATTTCCCGATTCACCTTGCCCCTGTGGATGTGGTCTGCCAGGCGATCGCCGCCCTGGGCCAGCCTCAAGCAACAGATAGTCATCCCCAAGGGCAAACTTTCCACCTGTCCAATCCCAACCCCATAAGTTTCCAGACCCTAATCCAAAGCTTGAATGATGAAGGTTATTCGATCACACCCATCCCCTACGCCGACTGGTTTACCCAGCTCATGGCCAGCCCCGAGGACAACGCCCTGCGATCGCTCCTCGCCGATGGCTCTAGCGCGAACCAAGGCCAAGACTTTTTCAAAGTGCTGGATCTTCACCAAGTCAGCACCGCCAATGTCGAAACAGCTCTGGTCCAGCTCCCCTGGAGACAACAATCTAATCAACTACTAAGCCGCTATATCAGCTACTTCATACGCTGCGGAGCCCTCGCCAAACCTCACCCCATTCCCATGAATGCAGCGACCCCCTAGACATACCGTCTAAAGATTGAGGCCAGCAAAAGGCCTTAGAACAGTGGGGTGAAAAGCGATTGCTTTTCACCCCACTGTTCTGCTTTTATTGAGTCTTCACAGGCCTCGTTCCCACTCCTTCCAGATTGTCATAGCGAAACAGAAATGGGATTTACTGTGCACACCGAGAATTTTATTTGCGCGAGGGAATACTAGGGCCATCACAGCTGTAGCTAGACTCTTCTAATTACCGCTCCCATTTTATAGTGGCCCTGAGCAACGCCAGACGACCCAGTTATCTGTCGCTGCTGTTCCCTAATGTTGGCGTTCTTGATTTGTCATGCGAAAGTCCATCGGAACCCAACTATTTACCTATATTCTGGTCGGCACCCTCATCAGCTTGATCAGCATTTCAGTCTTTTTCTATCTGGTACTTGAGAAACGAGCCAAAGCTGAAATAGAAGGCACCCTCCACACCCAAACCGTGATGGTGGAGAACAAGATCCAGCAAGTGGAACAGCAGGGGCAAGACATTGCCAGCGTGACTCAGGGTCTATATGAGAGCAATATTCGTGATCCCCAGGTCTATAAAAATTACCTGCTCTCAATGTTTGAGCAGCGCTCATCCATTACAACTGCCATCGGTGTCGGCCAAACTCCCTACAGTCTGACAGACGAGAGTAAATGGTTTTGGCCCTATTACCTACTCAATCGCGAAGATAATCA
>CALLPZ010000524.1 GCA_938015405.1 uncultured Pseudanabaenaceae cyanobacterium | reverse complement strand
CATCCACCAGAAGAACATGGTGCGCATGGCCGACTACCCTCGAGAGGGACGGGATATTGTCATTGGAGAGGGCGTCTGGATCGGTTCTAATGCCACGGTGCTAGGGCCTTGCACCATTGGTGACCATGCCGTGGTGGCAGCGGGGGCGATGGTGATTGCCGGGACAACAGTGCCCGCAGGGGCGATCGTGGCGGGTGTGCCTGCCAAGGTAATCAAGATGATTGAGTTGGACGCGGACTAAGAAAGCAGAATGACATTAGGCCTGCTCCCCTTGTGCATTCCTAGAGGGCTCCGAAAAATTACGGAACCTTGTTCTAAGTTTCTGTAGACCCTTGGAACCGCTTTCATCTCGCCTGCGCCATGGGTCACGTTCTTTTGCAATCACTCAAACAATTGCCCGAGAGCCTGGGATGGCTAGGGTTAGCCGGCTTGATAACGGTGAATGGGATCGCCTGCCTCCAGTCCCGCGCCATGACCCACTACGTCAACAGTGGTCAGCGAACTGGCCAGCGAACGCCCAGGCCCGAGGCGCTGTCCAAACTGGATAAAGCCAAAATCATTCTCACCGGGGTTCAGCTACCGCGCCCCGAAAATCAAACGACCCCGGCGGCTCTGGGCCTCAGCTACAAAACCCATCGCATCGACTTGAGCGCCAGCGAATGGCTCGAAGCCTGGCACATCCCTCCGCCCTCACCAGCAGAGGTTCAGCCATCTGAGTCCGCAATGGTCTTACTCTTCCATCCCTATGGCGGTAGCAAAGCCGGTTTGCTCGACGTGGCGGAGGCATTTCACCAGCTGGGCCATGGCGTGGTGATGGTGGACTTTCGCGGCTCTGGTGGGTCTACGGGCGATCGCGTCACGATCGGCATCCAGGAAGCATCAGATGTAATAGCAACCTCTGCCTACGTTACCCAACAATGGCCTGATCAGCCCCAGATCTTTTATGGGGCTTCCATGGGAGCCGCAGCAGTGATGCGAGCCCTAGCAGTGGATATCCCCCAAGACCCACAGCAGTTTGTCTTACAACAGCCCCAGGCTGTCATTCTCGAAAGTCCCTTTATGAGCCTTCGCAGTACTGTGGCCCATCGCTTTAAGGGCATGGGGCTACCGGTCTCGCCCGGGACAGAGCTGATGCTGTTGTGGGGCAGTATCCACATTGGCAGCAATGGCTTTGCCCATCGACCCGTGGACTATGCCCAGGCCATTGAGGCTCCAGTGTTATTGTTCCATGGTGAAGATGACCTGCGGGTGACCGTCGAAGAAGCAGAAGCGATCGCCACCAATCTGCCCAACCTCCATCAACTCAACATTCTGCCCGGCAATGGCCATGGCGGCCTGGTACGCAGCAGCGGTGCCCAATGGAACCAATCCATAGAAGCCTTCCTGCAAGTAGCCCAGACTCGATCTCTCAAATAATTTGGCTCACCCCATTCCCGACCTCCTGCCCAGGGCATTGCCAGGCTTTTACGCTAACGTGATCACAGGGCTTATAGGAGACCAGGACCCCATGGATGCTGCCACGATTGAACAGCAAGGTATTTCGGCCAAAACGCCCCTGATTGGCCTCAAGGCCGATCACTTTCGTCATCCCCTCGATCGCCAGGCCACCCAAACCCTCAAGCAGCTCCCCGGCCTCGACCTCGCCATCCGCAGCCTGCTAGGCCCCACCGCCGAAGAAGTCTTCTACCTCGACAACATCGCCTCCAGCATTCTCATTGGCCCCCAGCAATTACCAGACCTGCACAAGCTCCTAGTGGATGCCTGTGAAACCCTCGACATAGAAATCCCAGCTCTCTACCTTCGCCAAAATCCCACTCCTAACGCCTACACCTTTGCCATGCGGGGTAAAAAGCCCTTCATCGTCATCCACACCTCCCTGCTCGACCTACTGGAGCCCGACGAAATCCAAGCCGTCATTGCCCATGAGCTAGGCCACCTCAAGTGCGACCATGGCGTTTATCTCACCCTGGCGAACCTACTGGTCCTCGGTGCAGGCCTACTGGCCGGTACAGCCGGTACCGTCCTCACCCAGGGATTGCAGGAGCGAATGATGGAATGGGTCCGCTGTGCAGAATTTACCTGCGATCGCGCCGCGCTCCTGGTCAGCCAAGATCCCCGCACCGTCGCTTCAGTCCTGATGAAACTCACGGGCGGCTCCCCCATCCTGTCCAAACAGCTGAATCTCGATGCTTTTCTAGAGCAGGCCCGCTCCTACGATTTAGCCAGCGGTACAGAGCTGGGGCAAGCGATTGAACAGATGCAAACCGCTCCCCTCAGTCACCCCCTTCCTGTCCTGCGCGCCCGGGAAATAGAGCGCTGGGCCAGTGGCAAAACCTATCGAGGGCTGCTGGAGCAGGTTGCTCCCCTAGCAGGCGCAAGGCGAGCTGAAGGTTGGTGGTAGCCACCCAGCAAAGAACCGTTGGGACGAAATGCATTTGTCCCAACGGTTCGAGCCATCCAGGCCAGCCTACTAGATTTCCAATCCTTAGGGCTTAACGCTCATTCCGCAGGTACCTGAGAATGCCCTGGGCAGTGGCTCGGGCCATGCGCTTGCGAGTCTCAGGATTACGCAGCAGCAAGGTGTCCTTCGCGCCGGTAAGGAAGCCCATTTCCAACAGGGCAGCAGGCATTGAAGTCTGACGAATCACATAGAAGCGAGCCTCACGGACACGGCGATCGTCAATATTGATTGCGTTGAGGAAACTCCGGTGAATCGTATCGGCCAAACGCTTGCCATTGGCAGAGCCGTAGTAGAACGTCTCCACGCCATTCACATCAGGACGGCTGAGGCTAATGGCATTGGCGTGGATGCTCACAAACACGGTGCCCCTCGCCCGCTCAGCGATATCCACCCGGGGCTGAAGATCTAGCTCAATGTCCGTCGTCCGGGTCATCACCACCCTCGCGCCACTATCTCGCAAGTGCTGAGCCACCCGCGTTGACACGTCAATCACCACATCCTTCTCACGCACACCGGCAATACCCACAGCTCCAGGGTCAAAACCACCATGACCAGGGTCAATCACCACGGTGTATCGGCCAGCCGGCACCGTTGGCAACACAATATCTGAGTTGGGAACGGAGGAGGTCGGAGGCTTGGGCGTGACAGGGGGCTGGGGCACTGTCACGGGAGGTTTGGGCGTCGTGACAGGGGGTTTAGGTGGCGTGACCGGAGGCTTAGGCGCAGTCACCACCTGGCCATTACTGTCCACCTCGAGCGCCACAGTGGAGACCCCAGCCTTGGGCAGGGGCACCACGCAATTCAAATCAACATTCCAAACATTGCCATTGCCCGGCAGCACCGAAATCTTGGTGGGGTCAATCACAAACCCTGGCTTCACCTCAATCACCATCCGCGTGGTGGTCGATGTGAACTGAGCCACCCGAACCTGCTTAACGCCCTGATTAAAGTTTCGGCGAACAATCGGCTTGCCAAACTGAGTGTTGGGCAAGTCCACAATCAAGCGATAGGGATTGTAGATCAAGACAGCAGTCGGCTTGATCGCCTCGTCCGTCGTAATCTCCAGGCGGTTTTGATCCGCGTCAAAGTTCCACTTTTCTAGTTTTGCTGCTTCCGCTGGAGAGGCATAGATTAAGAGGGGAGTCAGTCCCAGAATGAGGTTCCGCCAGTTCAACACTACTGCTACTCCTTCAAAACAAGCCAAAGCTTCGGTCTAACCTATCACGCAGTGTTCAGCCTCTTGCGAGCCCAGTCAGGCCATCTAGAGGAGCACACTCCATTGAATCTTGAGGCTCTTTGCAAAGCCTCTACAGTGCCTTTGTCGCGACGGTCTAAAACATTTAGACGTCCCCGTAGGATTTTAGCTCCCGATAAAAAAAGCTCCTACCTTTTTTGTCGATACCCTACAGGGCGATCGCCGTAGGTAGACGTTTTTTAGACTAGAAGCGACTATCAGCTCCCAGGAGCAAGAGCGTAAAAGTCCCTGGGAGCAAGGATCTCAAACGAATGACTTAGGGCAGAGAGCAAGTAATTCAAAAAAAGTGAAACTTGGCCAAGGTACTGCTGTATAATCAATGAGCGAATTTGGGCGAGTGGCGGAATTGGTAGACGCACCGCACTCAAAATGCGGCGGTTAACACCTTGTGGGTTCAAGTCCCACCTCGCCCATTCGCATCGGCCCCAGGCTTTTCTTAAGCCTGGGGCTTTTTGCTGGGAGCTAGCAACCTCTCTCCAGCTGGGAGAGGAAGACCACCATCTCATCCACGAGGGCTCGCAGTGCAGAGGGGGAACTATTGTCATTCACCAGAACTGCAAAAGACAGAGGCGAATGATTGGGCGGCGTAATGTAGCCTGCCAGGGAGACCACATTGGAAATGGTGCCCGTTTTAGCAAAAACTCGATCCTGGGCCGGCGTACCGACAAAGCGGGTGCTCAGGGTGCCACTCCGACCCGCCACTGGCAGGGATTGACGGAAGATCGACGCATTAGAGCCTTTGGACATCACCTGAAGGGTCTGCACCAAGGCTTTGGCGCTAGTGCGATTATTAGGTGCGAGACCGGAGCCATCCACCATTTGGAGCTGTCGCGTATCTACGCCCTGTTTCGCGAGGATGTCCTTAATCGCAGCGATGCCACTAATGCGGGTATCTGAAGACCCCGCTAACCGCTGACTCCCCAAAACCTTGAGCAGGGATTCAGCATAGAGGTTGTTGCTCTGGAGGTTCGTCGTGGCGACGAGCTTACTGAGTGGATCAGACTTGATGGCAGCCAGCTGAACAAAGCTCTTGGGAGCCGGGGTGCGGGTCACGCGAGTCGCTCGGCTAACCTGGAGGCCCGCCTGCTTGAGCGTATTATCAAACTTCCGCACCAGGTAGTTGCCTTCGTTAGGAATGGCTACGCCCACAGGTTCCGAATCCGATCCCGCTCGAAGCTGGCCCGTGATGACAATACGATTGCCGGATGGCAGCACATCTAAGAATTCACCGCCGGAGCGAGAGGTTGTCACAGAGCGGTTATCTAACACCCAAAACTGCTGATCCGTGGGATCTTCCCATTTGACGTTCAGCCGCTGTCCCTGGCGAGCGGGGGACAGGATTAAGCCAATAATATTTTCGTTAATGATCAAGCTATTGACCGGGGGCGCATAGGCCTGGCCAATATCTTCGGCTTCCCAGTTGGGGTTGATGTTAGGTCCCTTGAAGGTGGTGTCATCGCCCACCAACAAATTGACCTTCTTAATCCCCTTCCCCTTGAGCTGTTGAGCCAAGGTCTTGAGATCTGCTGTGTTGAGGCTGGGGTCACCCTGGCCCACAATGCGCAGCTGATTCACCGTGGCACTACTGCTGCTCCCCAGAACAGGGGTGGTGATTTGGTAGTTGGGGCCCAGCTTACTCAGAGCAGCGGCAGTGGTGAAGATTTTGTTATTGGAGGCAGGTGAAAGGAGGGTAGAAGCGTTGCGGTCAAATAAGGTTTTATCGCTGGCATCTTGAACCAAGACCCCCCAGCGAGCTCGGCGGTTCTTATTGAGAATGGACCCCAATGCAGCAGAGGTCTTGGAGCTACAAAACTTTCGGTTAACAGGCCTGTTGCTGACCGGAGGTGGAGTGGGGGTTGTCGGCGTTGTCGGAGTGGTGGGTCCCGGGATAGGCGTTGCAGGGGTGACGCTACCGCCGGAGGTGGGAATCTTGAGTGCCACGCCTCGGGCACCAGGTTTAGCAACGGCAACAATGCCGTTGAGGTTCATTTCCCAGTTATTGCCAGAGGTGCGTTTGAGCAGCGCTTTGCTGGTGTCGAGGATGTAGCCGTCGGACAATTCAACAACAAGGCGAGAGGTTCCGGCTTTCGGTTGGCCCAGGCGGATCTGTTTAATGCGATCGCCATAGTCCTGCTTCTTTGGCACCGAGCCCAGGCTCGTCCCCGGTAGATCGATCACGATGCGCTGAGGATTAAAAATCAGGAAGGCGTTGGGCTTCGTTGCCTCAGTCACCGAGAAACTAAGCTGATTCGTGCTGCGATTAAACGCCCACTTATTGAGCGTTCCTGCTTCCACTCGCGCGGCAAGAATCAAAATCGGCAGCGTTGCCCCCATGACGAGATTGCGCCAATTAACCATGTTGCTTTTGCCCTTTTTCACTGAATCTCGACCGAGGGTGCTTGCCACTACCTACAATTTTGCAGCAGGAGAGAAACGCCCTTGACCTGGCCCTTGACCGGAACTTGAGAGCAATTGTTTCACGGTATTTAATCGCTGGGAAGGGTAAATAGGGATTCTTACCCTAGGATTCATGGCCTGGCGAATGGACGCATTCATCGCTAGCAGGAGACCGCTGGATTTCAAGCCACCGCATCCCCGGCCCTGGCAGCCAGCGAGAGTCGTCGCGCAGCAACTACTTACCAATACAAAAGCGACTGAAAATCCGTTCCAAGACGGACTCAGTGATACCTTCACCCGTCACCTCATTGAATGCTTGGATGGCCGATCGCAAGTCAATCGTCCAGAAATCAAACGGCAG
>CALLPZ010000523.1 GCA_938015405.1 uncultured Pseudanabaenaceae cyanobacterium | reverse complement strand
ATCGCCAAGCTTGGGACCTCCAGCCTGATGGTACTTATCTCCAGCGCCAACCTACGGAGGATGAATTGGAGCGCTCTGCCCAGGCCACATTGATGGATATGGCATTGCGACGGGCGTCCCAGTCGTCGCTTTAGCAAGCAGAGATTTTCTGCCATGGAGCCAGTGATTGCCGAGTTGAGCGACAGCCTTGTTCCTGAAGAGAGCGGCGATCGCATTGGACTTGGCTGGCATGGCTTTTCCACAGCCTTTTGGTCCCAGCCTTTCCTTTGTCATTGGTCGACAAATGAATGGGCCGTCGTTTTGAGGTGGCTGGTATCTATAGGATGTGTTGCAAGCCGTGGGCTGAAATCCTCTCTGAGTATGGGGCTTAAGCCTCTGGGAAACTACTGAGGCGACCTATTTTTCTCTGGCTATAATGAACCCGCCCTGTCGAGTTCAAAGAGGGCTGTAGGCCTTGTGAATAGGGGCCTGTACCTTCTTTGACTCTTCTCTCCTTGGCTTGGTCAGGGGTCCTATCCGGCAGCATTACCTCAGGCGGCATTAACCATGGAAACGCTTCTCCGTGCCCGTGCGATCCAGCGCTTCGATTTCGACACTAGTTCCACGCGTTATCACGGCCAAAATGCGCTCTCCCTCGCACGCATTGCGAAGTTGGCCTATAAGGATCACGCCACCCTGGAGCAGGTGGTAACCACCAAACTGGGTTTTACCTACTTCAAAATCTTTCAAGCCCAGGGCACCGAAGCTTACTTGATGGCGGATGACGAGAAGATGATTCTCTCTTTCCGGGGCAGTGATCAGATCCAAGATTGGTTCAATGATTTAGACATTGATCTGATTGGTGGGCCCATGGGGGGCAAAATCCATGAGGGGTTTGCTCGGATGCTCCATTTTGTTTGGCGTGACTTGCAGGTCGCGATTCGGCAGCTCAAGGCTGAGGCCAGTGAGCAAAATCGGAGTCTGCCGCTCTGGGTGACGGGTCATAGCTTAGGGGCTGCCTTAGCGACTTTGGCGACGGCCTATTTGCGGGAGAAGGACCAGCCGGTACAGGGGCTCTATAGTTTTGGTTCGCCAAGGGTGGGCGATCGCACGTTTGCCCGCCATTTCAATGCTGACTTTGGTGATAAGACTTTCCGCATCGTCAACAAGAATGACGTCATTACTCGCCTCCCGCCTCGGGTGTTGTCCTATAGCCATGTGGGTCAGCTCTGCTTTTTCGATGGTCTAGGTAAGCTACATCAGGATTCGACAGTGTGGTATCGCTTTCTCGATAGCGTTAAGGTCCACACTGCGGATATGTTTGATCTCGATTTTTCAGGCCTGGAGAATCATGCGGTGAATGCCTATGTGCAGGCGACCTTTAGAGGTCGCTATGGCAATCGGCCTGGGTTGGTGGCGTAGGGGCGGATTTAGCATCTATTCCTGGATTATCACAAGCCCCTTATCAAAAACCGCCCCTACGCGTTTGGGGGGCGTTGGGGCTTATGATCGGTGGAATTGCCTTTCAACTCTGACTTTGCCCCATGGCTCTGGATAATTTTTTACTGTGCGATCGCGACCTTCCTGCCGAGCTGCTGGAACGTTATATGCAGGCTGATGCGATCGCTGTTGATACGGAAACCATGGGCTTGAAGCCAGGGCGCGATCGCCTTTGCCTTGTGCAGCTCTGTGATCCGGAGGGTTATGTCAGCGCCATGCGTGTGGAGCTTGGTCAAACGGGCGCGCCGAATCTAAAGACGCTGATGGAGGCAAAGCACAGCACCAAAATTTTCCACTTTGCTCGCTTTGATATTGCGGCACTGAAGAATCAGCTTGGCATTCAGACGGCGCCATTTTTCTGTACGAAGATTGCCAGCAAGTTGGCTCGGACCTATACAGGGAGCCACGGGTTGAAGTCTGTGGTGCGAGAGTTGGCTGGGGTAGAGCTGGATAAGACGGCTCAAAGCTCTGACTGGGGCAATGTCATGGCGCTGTCGGAGGAGCAGCTGGCCTATGCGGCCAATGATGTGCGCTATTTGATCGAGGTGCGGGAGAAGCTGATTGCGATGCTCCAGCGGGAGGGGCGTTGGGAGTTGGCTCAGGGCTGCATGGATTGCTTGCCGACGATTGTGGATTTGGACCTACGGCAGTTCGGCAACGTGTTTGAACATTGAGCTGAGCATTAATCCTGGGAGCGTAGTAATTGCGCGGCAATCCTTGCCGCCGCTCCTGGCTCTCCCATGCGCAGCAGACCATTTTCGCTAATGGCCCTCAATCGGTCGGGGTCATTCATAACCCGATCCAAGACCTCTGGTAAGTGGGAGGGCTGCTCCACCAAAATCACGGAGGGACCTAACAAGCGTGTTTGGGCCTCCGCAAAGGCGGGGGTGAACTGAGGACCTTCACCGGGGATGATGAATGCGGGCTTGCCTAGGCCAACGAACTGTTCTGTAGCAGTACCGGCCATGGCGATCGCCCCATCCGCCCCCTGCAAATAATCCCCAAAACTGTGCTGGCTTAGCAGTAAACGATGTTGCCGTCGCCCAAAGATTAATCCTTCCTCGGGTCGCCAATTCCCCCAGGCCTGCAATTCTGACTCATCCACTGGCTGCCAGGCGTGAATGGATAAGGCATTGACCAATGCCTCACGGTCTAGCCCGGGGGTGACTGCTGCGAGAAAAATGAGTCCCCGCTCTCGTTCTCGATTCACGATGGCCTTGACTGCTTCGAGAATCAGCTCCCAGTTGCGGAAAGCTTCTGGGGGGCGGGAGCCTGGCATTAGTAGGAGTTTGAGTTTGCCTTCTTGGGTTGCTTGTTGGGCGATCGCTGGGACAGCATTTTTCGCTTCCAGGCCGTCCATCATGGGGTTGCCCAGGTCGTAGGCGGAAATGGGCCAGCGCTTGAGGATTTTTGTGGTGAGACGATCGCGGGGAAAAGCCCCCTTACAGCGAGGCCGCCCCATCAGCCAGCGCTCCCAAGGCAGAAAGATTGAAGCTGAGCTTGATTCCAACTTGGCGCGCCAGCCCCCCGTGCGTTCCAGCGGCCCCTGTTCATCCCGGAGATAATATTCTGACTTTGCCGTGCCAATAAAGGCATAGGGTTGTCCACTCAGCCAGGCAAATAGCAGTGGCACAATATCTCCTACCGCTAAAACAAGGGATTTGTCTCCAGAGGCGTTGGCTTGCTTGCCCCACAGGCGCGATGTTTTGAGCTGTTGCCAAGTTAATTTCAGTAAGCCACCCTGCACATCCCGCGCGAGCTGCTTGCCATCCATATAGATGAATCCACCGGATGGCATCGCCTTGCTCGGACCTGTTAAATCAAAGCCTGCACTGCGATAGGCTTTCCCTTCTCCCACCAGAGGAAGGACGGCAATTTCTGCGTTGGGAGCCTGGCTCTGAAGCTGTTGGAGAATGCGAATTGCAATCTGATCTTCGCCGTGGCCGTTACTTAAACACAAAAATCGCATCGATTATGGATGATCCATGGGGGGACATCTGCTAATATTAGAAGCCGAAAGGCACGGCGACATGGCCAAGTGGTAAGGCAAGGGTCTGCAAAATCCTCATCCCCCGGTTCGAATCCGGGTG
>CALLPZ010000522.1 GCA_938015405.1 uncultured Pseudanabaenaceae cyanobacterium | reverse complement strand
AGAGCTCAGAACCAGCCAGGCCATGGCTGCTTTAAACCACTGCCGTTTTCCCAACTGGAAAAACACCCATAGGGTGACGGGCAGGAACAGCAGAATAAATTCGTAGGAGCTGAAAAGCATGGCGTTAAGCCGCAGGGCAAGAGACTGGCAAAGGCAAGGTGTGGTAGATGCGGTAAGAGATTCTTTGTCCAGTTTTCCCAAGCTCAGTCCAGAGAGAGTAAGCGTTTGCACGGTGTGTTGGTGGGGAAATTTGAGACTTCAATTTTTTCTAAATGTAGGAATTCGTTAATGCCTACCGTTCTGCCTTCTTCAGGTTGCGTTCGACCCCTGTAATGCTGTGGAAGCGTCGTTGGATCTCCGAGGTTTAGTCCTGGATTATGTGAAGAAATTGCAAAATTATGGGTTTGCCGCAGGGGCAATGCCGCAGATTTTGAGGGCGCAAATTTGGAATTTACTTGTAGCTCTTTTTACGCTCTTTGGCTTGGCTACTCAGTTGTGATGGGAGAAATAACGATGAAATCGACGCAGACTCGTTTGGTGAATTAACTGGTTGTTGTAATTAATTCATCTACATGCGGAGATGGCTGGCGATCAGGGGCGATCGCCGGGCTGCTTCCAATGGAATGTTTAGATGAACCCTCCGGTCAGCTAGAGGCGGCCTCGTAGCTTTGTCTGGCGACGTATCTCCGTTGTCAACGCAGCGGACTCAGTGAGGTCATCATGGCAATCAATAACAGCAGCACCTGTGCCCCAGAAGAAAGTCTGATGGCAACAGCGGCCTCGTCGAAGGCCAAGCCTTTCGCTAAGACGGAGCTTGGGGCTACGCAGCTTACAGAGCAGCAGACTCAGTTTTGGACTGAGCGGTTGCAACAATGTGATGGCTTTAAGCTGGATTGGCTCAATCCCCAGCGAGGGGAGGTTGACGCCCAGCAGCTTTGTACTCGCAACTGGAGTCTGAAGACTGAGCTGAGCCAAGCGTTGATGCAGTTGGTTGACGAGTTAGGCAATTCGGAGCAGGAGCCTTTGGCCCTGGCATTGATGACGGCGGTTGCTGTCTATCTCGCGCGTCTGGGAGATGAGCCCAGTGGAGATATTGCGTTTTGTGGGGCACTTCAGCGAGAGGCTGCGGATGGCCATGTCGCCTCTTTTGTGTCGCTGTCGCTATGTTTTGAGCTAGAGAAAACCTTTGGCGATGCCTTAGCCCAAGTGGTTGAAGAGCAGAGCAAAGTTGCTGCCCAGGGCAGTTACCCCTTGGGTCTGTTGGCGCAAGCGCAGATTGCTGCGCCCCAGTTGCCTATGGCGCTGACTTTCTTAGGCAAAGACGAATCCGTCAGTCCTTCCCCGAATGGAGATTGGCCTGAGGGGCAGCTGGTGAATTTGGTCCTGAATGGTGCTGAAGTTTGCTGGCAATACGATGCAGCCCGCTTGACTGAGGATGCGATCACCCGGTTTGAAGCAGGCTTGGAAGCTTTTCTCGGTGGCATCCTGAGCCAGCCGACTCAGCCCCTATGGCAAGTGCCCCTGCTCTCCCAAGCGGAGCGCCAGCAGGTGCTAGTGGATTGGAATCAAACCGAAGCTGACTACGACTGGGATTGCTGCACCCACCATCTGTTTGAGCAACAGGTGGCCCAGGCTCCGGAGCGTCCAGCGTTGCAGTTTGGTGAGCAACAGTTGACCTATGCAGAACTGAACCAGCGTGCCAACCAAGTGGCCCATGGCTTGTTGGCCCAGGGGGTTCAGCCTGACGACATCGTGGCGATTCACCAGGATCGCTCGATTGAGCTGATTGTTTCGGTGTTGGGTGTGCTGAAGGCGGGTTGCGCTTACTTGCCCCTGGACCCTGAGTATCCCCGCGATCGCCTGATGCTGATGGTGGAGGATTCGCAGCCCAAGGCGATTTTGACCCAGCGCGATCGCCAAGGTCAGTTGGAGCACGAGCATGAGTTCTGCATGGATGATGCGGAGCTTTGGACCGAGCAATCCACTGAAAATCTAGCGATCGCCGTCCAGCCCCATAACCTCGCCTACATCATCTACACCTCCGGTTCCACGGGCCGACCCAAGGGTGTGATGTTGGAGCACCGAGGTCTGAGCAACTATGTTCAGACTGCGCGACAGCTCTACCCGATCCAAGCTGGGGATCGGATGCTCCAGTTTGCTTCTATTAGCTTTGATGCAGCGGCAGAGGAAGTCCATGCTCCTTTGGTTTCTGGGGCTTGTTTGGTGTTGCGCCAGCCGGAGATGATGAGCTCGATGCAGAGCTTTGTCGATGCCTGTGTGGCGGCGGAACTGACGGTTGTGCCCATGCCGACGGCCTACTGGCACTTGTTTGTGGGCGCTTTGGTGGATGGCGCGATCGCGCTGCCGCCCCAGATGCGCTCGATTATTATTGGTGGCGAGGCGGTCAACCCCCAGCGCGTGGCCCAGTGGCAACAGATGCTGTGGCAACAGAAGCGGAATGTCACCCTGTTCAATTCCTACGGCCCCAGTGAGGCGACGGTGGGGGCCACCTTGTCTGCGTTTGGCCTACCTGAGGCTGAACCCACAGCTGCACCTGTGGTGACGATTGGTCGCCCCATTGGTAATTATCAGGTTTATATTCTGGACCAGCGGCTTCAGCCTCTGCCCTTGGGAGCTGCCGGTGAATTGTGCATTGGTGGACTGGGCTTGGCGCGGGGCTATCTCAAGCGGCCTGAGAAAACGGCTGAACAGTTTGTGCCCCATCCCTTGCTTGAAGATGAGTCCATTAGCAACTTGCTGAGCGATCGCATCTATCGCACTGGCGATTTAGTGCGCTACTTGTCCAATGGCGACATCGACTATTTGGGCCGAATCGATAATCAAGTCAAGATTCGTGGCTTCCGCATCGAGCTAGGCGAAATTGAAACGCGACTCGTGCAGCATTCCTCCGTAGAGGATGGTGTGGTGGCGGCTCGGGAAGACCAGCCGGGGCAAAAGCGTCTGGTGGCCTATGTGGTGCTGAAGGATGGCGAGATGTTGGATGTGGATACCCTGCGCAATCACCTCGGCGAAAAGCTGCCCAGCTATATGGTTCCAGCGACCTTTGTGGCGCTGGATGCTCTGCCCATGACCCCCAGTGGAAAAGTGGATCGTAAGAATCTACCTGCACCGACCGTGACTGGGGCCACTGCAGCGAATGGACCCGGCGCTGAACTCAGCGAAACGGAGCAGAAACTGGCCCAGATTTGGGAGAGCCTGCTGGGCTTAGAGGGCCTGCAACCCGAGAGCCATTTCTTTGAGCTGGGCGGCGATTCTTTGACGGCATTGCGGATGCTGGTGCAACTGGAGAAGGAGCTGGAGGTGAGTTTCACCATCGCGGACTTGTTCCAGGCGCCGACCTTGGGGGCTTTGGCTAAGGCGATCGACGGTGGTGGTGAGCGTATTGCTGAGACGACGCTAATGCCGCTGAAGCAGTCGGGGACGAAGACGCCCTTCTTCTTTATCAACTCCATGACCTTTGGCACGATGCTCGCGCCCCATCTGGGTGAGGATTACCCGATGTATTGCATCAATATCTTTGGTGCGACGGAGGGGCTTTTGGCCCTGCCTGAAATGACGCTGCGGGCCATGGCGGAGCGAGGGGTAGCCGATATGAAGGTGCTTCAGCCCCATGGCCCCTACGTGCTGGGTGGCTATTGCGATAGCTCGAAGATGGCGTTTGAGATGGCGCAATGCTTGAAGGAACAGGGCGAAGAGGTGGCGTTGCTGGCTTTCCTGGATGCCACTTGGGAAGCGGAGGTGAATACGTTGAAGTCTCACTTCCTGAATCTGCTGAGTTTTGGTCCCTGCTATGTCGCGGAGAAGGTGGGGGCGAAGTTGAAGGAGATTAAGGAGCAGCGGCAGAT
>CALLPZ010000521.1 GCA_938015405.1 uncultured Pseudanabaenaceae cyanobacterium | reverse complement strand
CTTGATTGGTTTAGCAATATTTTCTCTAGCCAATCCAGTGGCGCTTTATTGGGCGGTGCTGGTGCTGTTTTTGCAGCGGCAACCGGAGCGGCCTAGCCAGAATGAGCTGACGGAGCCCGATGATACGCGGGCGGCCTTGTGTTTGTTGGCACTGTTTTTGATGTTGACGGTGCTGTTACCGCTGTCACCCAGTTTGGCTGGGCAGCTTGGCATTGGTGTGGATACCCCGTCGCTGCTGCCTCTGTAGAAGGCAGGGCTGACCCTGCGGGGGGATATAGGCGTTTCGTGAGCGATCGCGTATAGATAAAAAACAGAGGCCGAGATGCAGTCTGCATCTCGGCCTCTGTTTCGTCGTGGATTCGTTGGGATTGCTATGCCGAAACCTAAGCGCGAATATGCTCATAGACTTCAACGTACTTCTTGGCCGGATCCTTCCAGGAATAGTCGTAGGACATGCCCTGGGCCTGAAGCTGTTGGAACTTCGGCTGGTTCTTGTACCAAAGATCGATCGCCCGCTGAAGACCCGACTCCAGACCAGGAGTGTCGGATTGGAAGAAGACAAAACCGTTGCGCTTTTCTTCTGGGAGATTTTCGTCGTAATCCCAGTCAAAGACCGTATTGATTAAGCCACCCACGCCGCGCACCACGGGTACATTGCCATACTTCAAGCTGATCACCTGGGTAAGGCCGCAGGGTTCATAGTTACTGGGAACGACAATGATGTCAGCACCGGCATAAATCATATGGGCCAGTTCTTCGTTGAAGCCCAGCTCTAGGTGGACATCAGGGTTGTCGTTGAGGTGGTGCTTCTCCCGCCAGAACATGTCATTGATACTGGACTCGGTGGCGGAGCCAAGTAGGACAAATTGAGCTCGCTGGCTCAGGGCCCAGTAAATGGAATGGTGGACGAGGTGGACGCCCTTTTGCTGATCCAGGCGGCCAATGAAGCAAACGATAGGCTTGTCGCTATCGCGCATCAGTAGACGCTCGCGCAGGGCCTTCTTGCAGAGCGCCTTGCCGCTGAGGTCTTCGGCACAGTAAGGCGCGGTGATGTGCTTGTCCTCCTGGGGACTCCACATGTCGTAGTTGATGCCGTTGAGGATGCCGCCAAACTTGCCCTGGTGCTGCTCCAGTGTGGCTTGGAGTCCGCAGCCCACTTCAGAGAAGCGAGCCTCCCAGGCGTGGTGAGGGGAGACGGTGTTGACGTTGTTGGCGTAAACAATGCCACCTTTCATAAAGTTGATGGCGTTGTTGTAGTTATCGCGCAGCTTGTCGGGCTGGTAATAGTAGTCAGGACGGTTGAGGCCAGTAGCAGCGAGGACTTCTGGCCCAGCGATACCCTGGTGCTTGAAATTGTGAATGGTGTAGCAGGCCCGCAGGTGGTCCATGCCGTAGTACTGGTACATCTCGTACAGCATTACGGGGATGAGGCCGGTTTGCCAGTCGTGGCAGTGGAGGACGTCGGGGCGCTTATTGCTTTGGAGCAGGAACTCCATGGCGGCTTTGCTGAAGAGGGCAAAGCGCATGGGGTCGTCGGATTCGCCGTAGACGCGGCCTCGGTTGAAGGAGTTGGCTAGGTCGTGGGTTTCAATGAAAAAGCAGACGCGGCCATGGACCCAGCCACAGTAAACGGAGCAGTGCACTGCCGCACCGTTCCAGGGCACAGATAGCTCTCGGTAGGCATCGTGCAGGCCCCAGATGTTGTCGTAGCGCATGCAGTCGTACTTGGGCAGGATCAATTCAACGGTGTGACCCTGGGCTTCAAGTTCTTGGCTGAGACCGTAGACCACATCACCAAGGCCGCCGGCTTTAATCACTGGCGCGCATTCCGAAGCGATCTGCACGATATACATAGGGTTTCCTGGGATGCCTTGCCTGGCGGGTAGATGGATTGAAAATGAATGCTTTTACATCTTTCTTAAAGAAAGCCATCTTGGCAAGCATCTGGCCAGTGATTCATTCAGTTTTATTGTTCGGCAGGGGAAGAGCTAGACCGAGAATTCGGTCTGGAATTCAGAATTGATGGCTTATTCAGCAATTTTGGAAGGAAAAGCTGCTTGTTTTAAAGCCCATTGAGCAGAATGCCGTAGCGAGCGCCTCTAACTGTGCAGGTGATTGGTTTTGGCGTTTGAGGCAAGAGTTGGCTGAGTAAAGCCTCCAGTAGCAGGAGGGCGGGCAGGATGATGTCGGCGCGGCCTGCTTCCATGCCAGGGAGTTGCGATCGCGCTTCTATCCCCATTCCATTGAGATGCTCGTAGAGGTTCTGAATCTTTGCCGTAGTTAACTGCGTTCCTTCAATTTGGTCAATGTCATAGGTGGTGAGCTGTTTTTCTAAGGCTGGCAAAGTTGTGGCGGTGCCGCCTGTGAAGAGGATTGCGGCGCTATTCGCGGGGGAGAGAGCCTTAAATGGTTCTTGCAGATGGGCTACAGCGCGATCGCGCTCTCCCCCAGAAATCTGACTGCCCAAGCTCAATTGGTCTTTCAGCGTGACCGCGCCAATGGGGAAGCTCTGCTCGGATGTGACGCCTTGGCTGAGGCTTCCATAAACCACTTCAGTACTGCCGCCGCCAATATCAATCACCACAGCAGAATCTGCGTCCGTTGCACTCATGGCCCCTATAAAGGCATAGCGAGCTTCCTCTTTCCCGCTCAGAACTTGCACCGTCCAGCCGAGCTGCTGTTGAACCTGTTGAATGAAAGTTTGAGAGTTCTCAGCGCGGCGGAGGGCTGCGGTGCCGAAGCAGATGACATCGCGAACACCTTCGGCCTGAATGTTCTGGTTGTAGTCCTGCAAAATTGCCAGCGTTCGAGTCATTGCTGTTGCGCTGAGCAGACCTGTTGCAGCCAAGCCTTCTCCGAGGCGAGCGGTTTTGGCTTGGTCAGTTATGGCTTGGAGCGTTCCATCTGATTTTTGTTCTGCAACCAGCAGGAGAACGGAGTTGGTTCCAATGTCGATCACCGCTCGTTTCATGCTGCGCTCCATAACTGACTCATCAACAAAGATAAACAAACGTAAGGCTGCAAGACATCTCCCGTTTCGCAATAGGGGATCATGTTAGACCCGATTAGATAACTGATCGAAACTATCTGCCATGATTGCTGCTCCACCCCGCAATGCCCTGCCTCTAATGCGTAATGGCTTGCCGAATATTTGCGGCGCTGAAGCGGCGATCGC
>CALLPZ010000520.1 GCA_938015405.1 uncultured Pseudanabaenaceae cyanobacterium | reverse complement strand
GACTTGATAATCGAGAACATCACAAAGGCAACCACAATAAAATTGAGAACTGCCGCCAAAAAGAGGCCCCAGTGAATCCCATTGGGTGCCCAACCCTCTAAATTCTCAGCCCCTGCTGCTTCCAACACAGGGTTTAACAGTAAGGGCGTGATGATATCAGTCATCAATGAATCAATGATCTTGCCAAACGCAGCACCGATAATCACTGCCACAGCTAAATCAACAACATTCCCCTGGGAAAGAAATTCTTTAAACTCCCCAAAGAAACCACCGACATTTGCTTGTCCAGGCATCGATCTAGCCATCTCGTTTTCTCCTATTCAGAGGTATAGATTAAAACGTCACTAAATACAGCAACGCATTACTGAAAGGAAGAGAGGTGAATTACCAAAGCAATCACCTTTCACCCTGAGTTAAATCAGCCATCGCCATACAGCGCAGCCCTAATTCCAGAAGCTATACATGTTATGCAAGTTCTGAATTGAGAGGATGCTATCACGAATAAATATAGGAATTAAGCAATGTTAGAAAAGAATATTTACCCTAAGCAAAATCAATAATGGGCACCTTATAAACCAGACAGGAAAGGGTATTCAAAAGCACCAGCCTCCGAAGTAAGCTGGGGTAAAGCAATTTTTTATTTCCTCTTAGCACAGAGAGTTGTCAATAGGAAACAGGCAGAAATAGGGCTATCAGGTTCTGCAATCTTGCGATTTATAACAGAGCAACTCTATTTCATTACTATTATTTAGGAATAGAAGCAGGCCGCTCTAGGCGAGTACTTTTGCAAGGGCTAAATAAATGAATTAGACAAAGAAAATTGTTTTACAGAGTCCAAAATGGCTAAAGCATTTGGAAAGTATTAAATTTGTCATATTGCCATAGCGCTCTATTAGCAGACGCTATTGGCGACGAAACAAGCGACACCAGAGTCACCTGTGCCTGCACTAGAGCCACCAGTTCAGCACCAGGTACTTCACATGACCAAGCCGGGGCACCTTGCCGGGCTCTGAGAAAAAGAACTAATTCTCTAAGTCAGCTAATCAAACTGTCGAACCAAACCGATCTGAGGACTATCGCAGGCATTACCGTCCAAAATCTGCAGTGACCCCTGGGTGCGATACAGCATGCACCAGCGATCGCCCGAACTAATCCCAGCTAAAGCCCCTGCGACCAATCCTTCTGACACCGGCGTGAATGCAGCGGCCATGGCCAAACCGGGACAGAGCAAAAGCGAAGCCATCAGAAGGCGCTTAGGAGAGCCATGGGACACGCTGCTAAAAAACGGAGTCATGAGTATCAACAGGGGACAGTTTCTAGTAACCAGATAATTCCCCCGAGGCTACTTCAGGCATCAGGGAAATCTCGTAAGTTCACATTTATTTAGCCATCTCTATAGCACTTGCTCCTACTGTGCGATTGGCTTTCTGGGCGACTAAGATTTCGCCAGTTAAGCAGAATCAAACTCAGCATCAACAGAGACAAAGATATTTTCTCATCTACTTAGAGGCTTCCAAGCATTTGCTCACCCTGTTGCTCTGGAAGGCAAAGTCGCTGGTTGAGCGCAATCAAAACCAGCATTCAGCAGTCGTTCCCTTCGAATACGCTCAGGGAATGGTCTAGCTCTGGAATGTTTTATTTTTGAATATCCCTTAGACAAAAAGAAGCCAACTCGGCTCGCTGAGTTGGCTTCCCGTATCGTTCACTGGTAAAGCGAAAATCTAGCCTGCCACCGATGCTTCAGAAGCTCTGAGAGGCTGAGGCGTCAGTTGCTTAACAATGCGCAGGCAATTACCGGTGTCACCCTGCCGCCGATAAGTCACTTGATCAGCAATATCTCGAATCAGTCTCAGGCCCCTCCCTCCCTCAGCATCTCGAGAACTTGGGGGTAAATCACTCAGGTAGTGGTCTAAATCAAAAGGCTGACCCCGATCGCAGATCTCCATAACCAAGGTTTCCCCGTCTAGCAATGCCTCTAGATGAATCGGTGTCTCCTGAGGCAGCCCTTGGTGGGCATGGCGAACAGCATTGGTAAACGCTTCAACAATGGCAATTCGACACTGTTGCCAAACCGTATCGTCATCT
This sequence comes from uncultured Pseudanabaenaceae cyanobacterium, assembly GCA_938015405.1. Lineage (GTDB taxonomy): Bacteria > Cyanobacteriota > Cyanobacteriia > PCC-9006 > JAAUQQ01 > JAAUQQ01. The sequence goes on along the minus strand of CALLPZ010000520.1, from coordinate 3,973 downwards.
AAAATTTGGCGCCATGGATCGAACCACGACAGAACCGCAGCCAAATGGCGAAGATCAGAATCAATATTCAGCGAGATCTTGTTAGAGATCAAGGGCCAACAAGGGATACTGGGATGGATTACATCAATGACGGTGCAGCTTCATCAAAGACCATGGTTGTCAGTGGAATAGGTCGCACGGACCAAACGCGGTCTAAAAATCAACCTCAACCTGTCACAGTTTGCCCAAACAGACTGAGCAGACAGACAGTCAAAGTGTAGCTAATCAAGCTCGCGATCGAGCCTGAGAGACATCAGCGACTTACATAATGTTTCATCCCACATCACTGCCATCCGGATGGGCAATCCTATCCAAACGCCCCACAATGGCTACTGGACATCCTAGAGAGAAGAAACTTGCCAGGAAATATGGTCGAACTTTAGTATCCAAGCTCGCAGTTTGAATAGGCTCACGGGACATCAAGCGTAACCTTTCATCTCGAACACGATTTAGACCTCCTATTTCAGGGCACATTTTAACTAGCCAAAGTAAAACGAGAAGCTGCCATTAAACTGCTGCCCAGAGAGGGCCTAGACAGTGCACAATAGCCTCACCGTCATAACTTCTCTCCTGAAGTGTGCTCGGTTTTGAGAACCTCACCGAGCGAATTCTCAAGAGAGCAAAGCCAGTCAGGTGACCTTTTGCTCCTCCGAACAGCCTTCCGCCCAGCGCCCTCCAGCGCAATTGCCCTAGGTTTATGGCCAACATCCTCGTCATTGATGACGATCCTGCTATTCAGCTTGTCCTGCGGCGCACCCTTGCGAAGCAGGGCCATTTGGTCTCGCTGGCTGACAATGGATATGAAGGTCTTAAGCAAGCCCAAAAAGACCGCCCAGCCCTGATCATCTGCGACTGGATGATGCCATTGATGGATGGCTTAGAGGTCTGCCAGCGTGTCAAGGCAGATCCACAACTCTCCACCACCTTTTTCATTCTGCTGACCTCGAAGCGCTCTCTCTCTGATCGAGTAGAAGGCCTCGACAGTGGGGCCGATGACTTCCTCGCAAAGCCCATTGAGCTGGCTGAACTCCAAGCGAGAGTCCGAGCAGCCCTGCGACTACAACAGCTCACCCAGGACCTCCAGGTCCAAAAGCAGCGCCTGGAAGATGAACTATCGGAAGCGAGTGACTATGTCCAGTCGCTCTTGCCTGCACCGTTGAAGCATCCCGTTGCAATTGATTCTTGCTTTATTCCCTCCCGACAGCTGGGTGGGGATTGCTATGACTATGCCTGGATTAGCCCAAATCATCTCGTGGTGTTTCTGTTGGACATGTCTGGCCATGGTCTCGGGGCCGCTTTACCCTCTGTCTCGATTTTGAACCTGCTGCGATCGCGGTCTCTCAATGGGGTGGATTTCCATCAGCCCCACCAAGTCCTAACCGCTCTTAATCGCATCTTCCAAATGGGAGACCAAGGGGATAAATACTTCACTCTTTGGTACGGCATCTATAACCTGGCCGACAACAACCTCCGCTACGCGAGTGCGGGTCATCCTCCAGCCCTGCTGCTCAGCAAGCATGGCGCTGAGACCAAGCTTGAGCGACTGAAAACACCGGGCTTTCCCATTGGCATGTTCCCAGAAGCCAACTTCACGAGCCATAGTCAGCGCATTGAGCCTGGCAGTCAGCTCTATATCTTCAGTGATGGCGTTTATGAACTGCACCAGGGGGATGGCTGTATCTGGGGCCTAGACCAATTTGAAACCCTGCTCCAAGACCTGCATCGCAGCAAGGATAGTCAGCTCAGCACCGTGCTAGAAAAGCTTCAATCCCAAAACAACCACGCTCCCAGTTTCAACGACGACATTTCTCTCATTCAGCTCAATCTCTAAAACCAGAACTGCAAAAAAATGCAGGACCAGCTCTTTGAGCTAGCCCTGCAATTTGAGAGTCATCAGGTTTTGCTGCCCATCCTGGCTCTAAGCGATAGGCCTGCTCGCGGTATGACCCCCAGCTCCATGGATGGAATCAAAGCCTAGGAACCACCTTGGCGAGGAAATTCAACATCGACAAAACCCAGCTCAAACAATTGCTGGTAAGCCTTCTTGCCCAGATCCTGTGTGGGGTTCTGGCTACGGACAATTTGCACCAAGAGAGGTACTGCTAAATCAGCTTCATTCTGGGCACGGTGGACCAGGGCGAGCTGATAGGTTGCCTCATCACGCAGCTGAGCTGCATCCACTGCCTTGTCCCGCTGGCTACGAGCGACGCGGCTATCAACCCCCGTGAACGACCCCGCAATTTCTTGGTAGAAATTTGAGATTTGGTTGAATACCTGGCGAGCACTCTTAAGTTTCTCCAATGCCAAGGGATAATCTTGGGCGCTGACAGCATCACTCGCTTCTCCCATAAGCCGCTTGCCCCCCTCAAGGCTCAGCAAGCTGTCGCCTTGGGCCAAGGGACGCAGGTCTCCCTCTTCTTGGGCAACGATCGCATCAGCGGTAGTCGGAGCCAATTCAGCATTGGCAGACTGACCTAGAACAACGGAGGGGACTAGGGTCGCTGTAGCCAAGAAGGATGCAAGGCTGTAACGAAAAACGGACGAGGAGACAAGAGGCATAGGGCAACAAAAAGGCAAGGGTTCGAATTGAATGGCCGCGCGGGAATATTTGTAGCTAGACTGTCGTAGCACCAGCTCCGTAGCTTAGGGCCGCCAAGGCTTAGCCGCCGTAGCTACAAAAGACTGTAACGGCAGCGAATAAGTTTCGCCCATAGGTCACTTGTTCGAACCGGGCTGATCCCAGCCTCGAGCAAATGAACTGAGCCAAACGACTCGCTAGTCTAAACTGCCTTTGTCTTAATCCGGCGAAAATCAGTTGTCAAGGTATTTTACACCGATGAACTCTGCTTCTGATCCCCTTGATCCCAGTCCTCAAGCCCCACCCTTTGGCGGGGTTCCCCGTGGTCGTGAAGGGCTGATTTTGCAGCGAGGCGGTGAAGAGTTAGTTCTGCATAAGTCCAGCGATCGCTTCACTATCGCCCCCCAGCAGAACCTAGACTCTGCTGCAGAAAACTATCGCCATACCGCAGGCCTAGACCGGCTTCTACGCACCCTGCCTGTGCTCGAACGCCTCCCTGTCCCTGGCAAGCAATTCCAAGAGCTACAGGTTTCGGCCAACCAGCTCGAAGCCTCCATGGGTCAGGCTCGCAATTCCCCAGACAGTCGCTACGTCAGTCATGTCTACAATCTCCATAACGATCCCAAGGCAAGGGTCTATCTCACCGACGAAATCACGGTGCAGTTTGAAAAGGCCCTGACTCCGGCGCTGACCCAGACCACCACAGCTCCCCTGGGTCTCACCTATGACAAACCGGTAGAGGGACTGGAGAACACCTACGTTTTTCGCGTGGGCAAGACCGCCCAGGAGAATCCGGTCAAGCTGGCAAACCGGCTCATGACCCTGCCGGAGGTGCTCCTCGCCGAACCGAATGTGGTTGTCCCGAGTCAGTCCAGCTATCGCCCCAAGGACACGCTGTATCCCCAGCAGTGGTATCTCAACCACAGTGGAAGCGAACGCAATCTCTCGGTCAATTCCCACATTTCAGCGGAACAGGCTTGGGATATTACCAGGGGCGATCGCTCCGTCGTCATTGCCGTGGCCGACGATGCGATCGACATCAGCCACCCCGACTTCCAAGGCGTGGGCAAAATCGTCGCCCCCCGCGACCTCTATGACAAAGACTTTACGCCGCTTCCAGGGGGGGAATCGGATAACCATGGCACCGCCGTCGCAGGCGTTGCCGTTGCCGAGGAAACCGGCACAGGCATCGTCGGCGTGGCCCCCGGCTGTGCACTGATGCCCATTCGCACCACCGGCTTTCTCGATGACCAATCCGTCGAGGCTGTGTTCAACTGGGCCACCGACAATGGCGCTTCGGTCATTTGCTGTAGCTGGGGTGCTGGAGCCGTTCGCTTTCCCCTCTCCCTGCGTCAG
>CALLPZ010000519.1 GCA_938015405.1 uncultured Pseudanabaenaceae cyanobacterium | reverse complement strand
GTTGCAGCTTCCATTGCTGCTCGGCTTCGAGGGGGACTGTGCGATTGCTGTTGTCGATGAGGACTAGGGAGCGGTTGCTAAGCTCGCTAGCGACGCCACGAATATCAACACCACCGAGGATGGCGATGTCATTCGACGCCAAGTTGGCGGGGGCAATCTCGGCAGATTTCAGGGGAGCAGCATGATGAGGGGCGCTTCCTGGAGAGGCCGGTGTAGCAACCGCAATGCTGACGCCGCCGTTGTTGGTGCTGGAGAGATCCCCGCCAACTTCTCGTAGGCCTGCAGCAGGCAAAGCTGTGTTGGGACTCAGACCAGTTAGGCTCGCTGGTTCTAATGTTTGCCGCTCGCCTAGCTCAATTTCACTGGGCTGGGGGGCTGCAATGGTGATTGCCCCTTGGTCAGCCAGCTCCCGCGCCAAGCTGATCACTGCATTGACCACCTCATCCCCTTTGGGGGGCGTGAGGCGAGCCTGCCCAGTTCTGGGACCGCCTTGGCTGAGTCTTCGGCCAATGAGTCGGCTGGTTTGGAAGGCAGCATAGAGGGGATAGATTAAGACCTGGGCGCCCCAGACGATCCCCGTGCGGGCTTGGCGCAACCTTTGCCCGGCCTGGTCACTCAGCTTGTGGGATTGCTCAACGAGGTAGTTGAGAAGCCGGCTTTTGTAGCGTCCTGAGGGGGCCATAGGCTTGGGCGGTAGAGGGTAACAGGGAGCTGGACATGCGATGGAGGTGGTTTTGCCCCATCACAATCGGGCAAAATGTTGCGGTCTGTAACAGCGCAAGCCGTCTTGATGCAAGGATTTTAACGTTCTCGCTGCCCGCTGAAGCAGTTTGTACTGATAGCTTTGTGATCGTGGCCTGCCAGTGATGGATGAGGCGATGACTGATCAACCGAGAATTTGCCATGGCTGCTGTGCTTGCGAGCTCCCCTTTGCCCCATCAAGACGTCATTGATGGACTGCATGACTTTAGTCGGGTGGATTTGCAATCGAATTGGCTCGTCCATGGCGGAGCGATCGCCTTAGAGCAGGCGCTGTCCCCGGCGATACAAGCGACCTGGGGATCGGTGGAACTGAATGACCGTTCCCATATTGCCTGGGAGGCTGGAAAGCAGGTGCTCTGGATGGGCCAGCGCTTTGTCGTGCCGGAGACGCTGCAGGGCTATGACGTGGCAGGGCATCAAATCCGCTTAGACCTGACTTGGTGGGCTGATAGCGCCCAGATCTTTGTCAACGGCGAGCGGGTTCAAGAGGGGGATCTGTTCGACTGCGTGACCAAGTTTTGTCTGGCCAAGGTAGCCCAGCCAGGCGAAATCTTTGATCTGGCTATTTGCCTGACGAGTCCAGGTCACGATCGCGGTGCCTTGGTGCTATCCCAGATTCGCTTTGAGGCCGTGGCGATGCCTCAGAGATCTTGCCCGGAGCCAGGCTTTGTAGCCGATGAGTTGGCGGTACTAGGGCGCTATCTGCAGCAATTTGAGCCAGATAAGCTTGAGGCATTTGAGGCTGCGCTGGAGCCCTTGGGGGGGATCGATGGGGCAGAGGTGTTGGCCCATCTGGGAGCCCTGCGCAAACAGCTCACTCCCCTAACAGCTCCACTTCAGCAACGCCGAATTGATTTGATCGGCCATGCCCACCTGGATATGGCCTGGCTTTGGCCCGTGGCGGAGACCTGGGAAGCGGCAGAACAGACCTTTGAGTCGGCTTTGAAATTACAGGGGGAATTTCCTCAGCTGACCTTTGGCCATTCCAGCCCAGCGCTCTATGCCTGGATTCAGGAGCATCGGCCCGAGCTATTTGCGCGGATTAAGCAGGCGGTGGCCGAAGGCCGTTGGGAAATCATCGCTGGACCTTGGATTGAGCCGGATTGCATCTTGCCCAGTGGGGAGTCCCTGGTGCGGCAGATGCTCTATGGACAGCTCTATATCGAGCAGGAGCTGGGATTTAAGAATCGCGTAGCCTGGTTGCCCGATAGCTTTGGCTTTTGCAATCAGTTTCCGCAGATCTTGAAGCAGGCGGGGGTGGATTACTTCGTGACGGAGAAGCTGCTGTGGAATGACACGACGCAGTTTCCCCATCAGTTGTTTAATTGGCGATCGCCGGACGGCACGGAAATCACCAGCTACATGTCCGCTCGCATTGGAACTCAAATTGCGCCGGTGCAAATGGCAGAGTACGCAGTGGGCTGGGAGGCTGCGACGGGAGAAGGGCGATCGCTCTGGCTCCCAGGCGTTGGCGATCATGGCGGTGGTCCTACAAGGGAAATGCTAGAAACCGCAGCACGATGGCAGGATTCGCCGTTTTTCCCGCCGATGGACTTCACCACGGTCCATAGCTATCTAGATGATGTGGTTGCTAGGGCCCATGGCAGTGAGATTCCCCGATGGGAGCAGGATTTGTACCTGGAGTACCATCGCGGCTGCTACACCAGCCATGCGGACCAAAAGCGCTACAACCGTCTCAGTGAAGCGCTGCTCTATGAAGCGGAACTGTGGTCCAGCCTGGCCACGTTGGCCCTGGGGGCGGCCTATCCCAAGCAGGAAATCGAAACCCTTTGGAAGAAGGTTTTGTTTAATCAGTTCCACGACATTTTGCCGGGGTCTTCGATTCCTGAGGTGTTTGAGGATGCCGATCGCGATTGGAGCCTTGTTCTTGAGAGGGGGGCTGCGATCCGCCAGGTTGCCCTGGAGGCGATCGCCCAGGCGAT
>CALLPZ010000518.1 GCA_938015405.1 uncultured Pseudanabaenaceae cyanobacterium | reverse complement strand
TTGGCAGAGATGCCTGTGACGCCAGGGCCCATCGTCCTCGCTCTCAACAAAATTGATGACGTCAGCAACGATCGCCTCCAAGAGGCACAAGAGGAATTCCCCCAAGCCATCTTCATTTCAGCCCGCGATCGCTTGGGATTAGACACCTTAAAACAGCGCTTAATTCACCTGATTGAGTACGCAGGCGAAGCCCAATAACTGCAATAACATTCAGCAATATTGGACCTCACACACCCAGTTTTCTACGTGGGTCACAGCTTGCTTTAGAGCTTTTCCTGTGCTCTACCTAGAGTTCGGCCAAAGCTCCTACGTAAATCCCCGGAAGCTAAGCATAGTCAGCCTTTCAGTGGAATTTATTAGGCATCGCTTCAGAGAACTCCGTAGGATTCATGCAGCTTAGACAAATTTGACCCACATCCATACCGTCTCAGGAAATTCTCAGTAACTATGGCCTTGTAAGCGACAAACGAGTCAACTCAAACCGACTTCGTTATACGCACCTCTCTATTGCATCTACCGCTCTAGGTTTCTCAGACTTTATCCAAGCGGTTCTCTCATATGACTTCCTTCAACTTCAAGCAATCCATCAAATCTATTGCGCTTGCTGCTGCGACTCTCGGCTGTGTTGTATCCACACCTCAAGTAGCACAGGCTGCCGAACTCTTTGAAGGCTGGAACTATGCCATCGACTCCTTCAACGACGGCACAGAATACAGCAAAATTGGCGACGACAGCGCATTCGAATTTTACGGTCTGGCTTACCAAGAAACCGCTGACAGCGTCATCTTCGCTTTCAACAGCAATCTGGACCTGGATGGTTGGCAACACGGTGGCGCAGAAGGCGGTGCTGTTGGCTACGGCGACATGTTCATAAGATTCGGCGACGGCAACTTCGCTGATGCAGAAGGCACTAACGACCTCTACGCGGTCAACTTCTCTGATAACGATAGCAACCTGGACACTGGCCTCTATTCCAACGTAACCTCCCAGAGCCTGACCCATAAAAACCTGGGCTACAGCTCAATCCAGAGCCACACCAACCGCGTTGCCAATCTCGGTGGTTCCGCTAATCATGGTGACCTCGCTGCCGATGATGCTTACTTCAACAAAAATGCTGCCGCCCGTACCCACATCCAAAACGGCACCTATGAAAGCGGCATCACCATGCTCGACTCCTTTGAAGGACTAAACTTCGGTCACTTTGGTGCAAACGGTTCCAACACCTATGGCTTCAGCATCGACAAGTCCCAGCTCAAAATGGGTTCCTTTGTTGCCAACTTCTTTGCTGAATGTGGAAACGATGGTATTGCCATCGCAGGAGAGCTCACCGGTCTCGTGGAAACCCCTCAAGATCCCGACACTCGCGCCGTACCTGAGTCTTCTCCCATGGCCGGCCTTATCGTTGTCGGCATGATGGCAGGTGGTGCAGCCATGCGCAAACGTCGCAACGTTGCATAGGCAGCAATGCCAATGGCTAGGTCCCCAAAGCCCTAGCCATTGGGCAAAAAAACAGGACAGCCAGAGGTCTCCTCAGGTCGGAAAACGCCATTCCGAAACATCCAGGAGTACCTCGTTCACGTAGGGAAAATACGACAGGCAATCCCCCAGGAGAATGGCTCATTCTGACTACAATGGGAGCGATACAGTTTGTAATAATTGCATCTTTTCTAACTTCCCTCTGGAGCAGTCATGGCCGCAAAGCAAGTTGAAATCTACACCTGGCGCACTTGCCCTTTCTGTATTCGTGCCAAAGCCCTGCTAGACAGCAAAGGCACGGAATACACCGAGTACGCTATTGATGGCGACGAAGCAGCCCGTAGCCAAATGGCGGAAAAAACCGGCGGAAAGCGTAGCGTTCCTCAGATCTTCATTGATGGTGAGCACATCGGCGGTTGCGATGACATCCATGCCTTAGATCGCAAGGGTGAACTCGACCCACTCCTGGCCTAAGGGAACTCTCCCCCAATCGACAACAACATCACGACAACTTCCAGGCCTGTGGCTTGAAGAAAACAGAATCGAAGTGGAGTCTGAACGATGGTTCGGACTCCACTTCGATCTGTCATGCTGTATTAACATCCCCAATTCAAGGCTAGGAAACATCCGACACCAAAAGCTGGGTTCAAAGGCTCAAGCAAGCGCCTAACTCTATTAGACGTTTGCAAGTCACATCACCGCCTGCCATTTTTAGGCCTCACAGGCCATCAAGAATAGAAGTGATGTGACCAGCGCTCCATCGTTACATCATCCTGTTTACCGTGAAACTTGCCTTCATCATTGACCCCATCCATCGCCTCGACCCAGGCCACGACAGCAGCGTCGCCATGATGGAGGCTGCCCAGGTCATGGGCCACGAAGTTTGGATTACCGAGGCCCGCTGGCTCAGCGTCATCAATGGGGAGGCCCATGCGCCCTTGCAGTCGGTACAACTGAAGCCCGTAGCGTTAGTTGACGGTCATTGGCATGCTGCTGACATCTGGTACGAACTAGGTGAGCCGCAATTGCTCCCCCTGAGTGAGATGCAGGCTGTTTTCATGCGCAAAGATCCGCCTGCCAATGACGCCTATCTCTACGCGACCTACATTCTGGATTACGTCGATCCTGGCAAGACACTCGTCTTAAATGCCCCAGACGGACTGCGCAAGGCCAACGAGAAAATGTACGCGCTGCAATTTCAAGCAGCCATGCCTACCACTATTGTCAGTGGGCGCAAACAGGACATTCTAAAATTTGTGGAACAGCAAGGCAAAGCTGTGATGAAACCCCTGGATGGTAAAGGGGGTGAGGGAATTTTGTTCTTGGAACAGGGCGATCACAATCTCAATTCTATGATTGAGCTCAGCACCCAGCGAGAGACCATCCCTGTCATGGTGCAAGCCTACCTACCCGCTGCTAGTGATGGTGACAAACGCATCATTATGCTCAATGGCACCCCCATCGGAGCCGTCAATCGGGTCCCCTCCGGAGATGAGTTTCGCGGCAATATGGCCGTTGGCGGCCGTGCCGATGCCACAGCTATTACCGATCGCGATCGCGAGATCTGTGAGTTGGTCGCCCCAGCCCTGCGCCGTGATGGCCTCTATTTCGTCGGCCTCGATGTCATTGGCGGCTATCTAACAGAGGTCAATGTCACCAGCCCAACAGGCATTCGTGAAATAGATCGCCTCAACGATGTACGCCTCGGCGAACAGATCATGACCTGGTTACAGGACAATCATGGCGCACTGACAACCTACGCCTAGACAAGCCGCCAGGTTGAGCATTACGAAGCAGGGCAGGGCCAACGCCATAGCCCAAACCAAGCTCGAACAACAGGTCAAAATAGCGCCATGGTTAGGCCAGATCGCTGACTACGATGGGCAAGCATCAAAAAAGCGCTCCATTATTTAGAGCGCTTTTTTGATGCTCCAACACCACTAGCTCAGTCGCAAAACGATCGCTAGTGGAAGAGAATTCTTGCGAGCACAACCGAAAATGACGATTGCAGATGTATCCCAAACTAGATAGAGTGAGATCTAAGCACAATCTTGAGTATAAGAATACGCTTGTTTAACAAGGCGTTCTTCATGGGAAGAGAGCCGAGAAGTATCAGGCGTGTGTACCAAAATATTAGCGACTTGTATTGCTAATGCTTTAGGGCAACCACGACTGATGAGCGTACGGGCATAGGACGCTTCGGCAGTTGGGTTTACATCAATGGCCATGGGGCCGACGCCTCCGGCATAAATCTTTCACGTAGTTAAATATACTCCAAACACGGATACTTACCCCAACTAACTTAAGGGTTTCTACAGATCTATATGGAACTGAAGTACATTCCATATAGCGCAGTGGGTTTACGCCCCTACGCTACCCTTAGCGTTTCTCTCCAAGCGTTGGCACAACCAGCCAATCGAACTGACAGTGGTCAAAGCCTGCAGAGGCCCAAATCTTGTTCCAATTTTTACATTTCAGCCCAAGCCTGTCTTCACAGTATTTAGCGTATTGAAGGAATAGACAGTCTCGATTTTCCAGGAGCAGGCTGCAAAAAAAATGCCTCAAAGACGTCGCCCCTGGGAACCATAGATGGGCAAATCCTTGATGAATGCTGAGGTTGAGAGCATTTCATACTCTTTGAAAGAACGAAAATCGTGCCTCTCCCCAGGCAGATGAGTCAACAACCGGATTGTCATCGCAGCCTAGTCCTCCGTAGCAGAGACAACCGACTGATTAGCCTACCGAGCCTTTTCCTTCAGGTTCCAATGGCTCCACCCTCTGACATGACTGCTCTTGGCGAACAAGGTCATCAAACTCCGACAGTCTATTTGCCCTAGGAGTTAGCCATTTAGCTTAGATGAGCTCGTTTTATCCGTAAATGCACTAGATTCGAAAGGGACAACCGCACTATGGGGTCAAATCAACCCATTCAAGAGCGCATCGTCACGTTCTTGCAGCAATATGCCACTGGAACGCGAATTTTCACCCGCGTTGTCATGCGCAATAGCCAACCGGTCACCTCAGGTCCCAATCTCCAGGGAGCCAACCTCAGTGGCACTCAGCTGGAAGAAGTGGTGCTGAATGGCGCCAATCTCAATCAAACGAACTTTAGCTGGGCCAACCTACGCCGGGCCGATTTGAGTCAAACCAACTTGGCGGCCGGAAATTTCTGGCATGCCAACCTGAACCAGGCACTCCTCCAGGGGGCCAAGCTTAATGGTGCATTCCTGGTGGGAGCCGACCTCACAGAGGCTGAACTCGCAGGAGCCGACCTAAGCGGAGCCAATCTTAAGGATGCCATCCTCAATGGCACCAATCTGGCAGGCGCCATCTTGAACCGTACCGTGATGCCTGATGGAACTGTCCATGCCTAACCCAACCTGCTGGCCCTAATTCTCTGGGCCTCACCTGCTGGGCCTCACCTGCTGGGTCTAGCCCTCGACGAGTCCCTCTAATACAGAGGCCACAACCCGATGATCGGGATCGTCATGGAGCTGAGCAAGCGCTTCTCGGGCTTGGTGCAAGTCATAGTGGCGCAGAGAGCGCGCAGCCGCAGCTCTCACCATCGCTTCTTCTGATTTGGCGAACTGGAGTAAATGGTCTAGGGCGGAAGTTTGGTACTCAGTTCCTGCAAACCTCACCAGCATGAGAGCTGTGGCCTCTCGGACAGTGAGGTCACGATCGCGAATCGCTGCCACACAAAGGCGATAGAGCGTCGCTGGAGCATCCATCTCCCCCACAGCGGCTAGGATGCTGCGGCGCACCAACCAATGTTGATCCTGTTCAAACATCTCGACGAGGCGAGTTAAGGCGCGATCGCCGTACAGTGCCAACGCACTGGCAGCTTCCGAACGGACATTTGCATCCGCATCATCGAGCAGTAAGAGTAAGCCTTCAAAGGCCTGAGGCGTTCGCTTACGGCCCAACCCCATCGCAATAAAAGACCGAACGAGAAACTCTGGGTCCTCTAGCTTGTTGCAGAGGAGGGGCACCGCTGTCTCTGCGTCATAACTGCGTAGGGCCGTAATCGCCCGCATACGCTCCTGGGAGTCTTCACTGTCGAGACTCACCCTGATTTGGGACAGATCCATGGGTTGAGAAGTCATAGCGCGCGAAAAAAGATGGAGCATCGCTGGTCTTGGACAGGCAGATTGCCCTGGCGTTAAAGGCCAAGCAACATCCTGGAACTTGGGGCCAGCGAGAGTAGCGTTCTCGAAAGAAAAGGCCCGGTCAAAGGCAGCGCTACGCTAAGGTCAAAGGACATCCCATGTTGATTGTAAGGCTGGATCTGGGCAGCAAATGAAGCTCTACTCACAATTCTTTTTCCCCCGTTTGCTAGACGTGGTCATGGGCTTAGAGCCCTTTCCCAGCTACCGCAAGGCCTTGCTGAGAGATGTAACGGGCAATGTTTTAGAGATTGGTTTTGGCACCGGATTGAACTTGGATTATTACCCAGCCAAGGTGAAACAATTGGTAACGGTGGATCCCAATCCGGGAATCCATCAGCTGGCCCAGAAGCGGATTGAGGCCAGTGAGGTGACCGTGAACCACCATTGTTTAAGTGGTGAATCCTTACCGATGGCTGATAGTAGCTTCGACAGTGTGGTGAGTACTTGGGTGCTGTGCAGCATTCCGGATGTGGCAGGGGCGATCGCCGAGGTTCATCGTGTTCTACGCCCCGGCGGCAAGTTTTTCTTCATTGAGCATGGCCTGTCAGATGAACCAGGCCTACAGCCTTGGCAACATCGCTTAACCCCTATTCAGAGAGTGATTGGGGATGGTTGCCATTTGGATCGGGATATTGCGGCGTTGGTGAAGGAGCAGTTTGATCAGTTGGACTACCAGACGTTTTATGGCGATCGCATGCCTAAGGTCGCTGGCTTTATGTACCAAGGCATCGCGACCAAAACCGAATTATGATTGCTCGAACTTCAACGCCGCTCGGCCAGGAACATCACCCTCACATTGCAAAATTCGACGATTCACCTCATAAGGCAACAAACCGCCTCCAGAATCAGATTCGAATGCAACCATAGAAGCCTGGGAGGTTTAGCTTTA
>CALLPZ010000517.1 GCA_938015405.1 uncultured Pseudanabaenaceae cyanobacterium | reverse complement strand
TGCATGCCGAGCTCTCGCTCAATGATGTCGAAGGCGCGATCGCTGGAAAAGGGCGGCAGCTGATCCTGCAGCTTGATCAGCTCTTCCAAAAAGTCAGGCTTGATTAGGTCAGGTCTTGTAGAGAGGGCCTGACCCACCTTGATGAACGTAGGCCCCAAACGGGTCAGAATTTTGCGTAGGTGCTGAGCCCGTTTGAACTGATTACGTTCGTCGAGACCCAATGCACGATCCCAGAGTAATCCCCAAATAAAGCCAATAAAACTCCAAAACACCCACAATGCCCTGGACACAGGCTGCCACAGGCGAGGACGATAGTAGCGGGCGATCGCAGCAGAATCGTAGTAACGCAGCTGCTCAGGATCAAAGGAGTTTGGGGCCATTAAATTTTGGTTTTCACCTCAGGGCAAAGTAGAGACTGGCCAGGGCGGGACAAATGTCCCTTGCCTTCGGTGGCCTACAGAGTGACACTTCTCTGTTCCATCCGCGATCTTAACTAAGCGTAATCATAATTGTTGGAAAGTACATTGAAACCTTAGGACTTTATGGGGAATCCATAGAAATCGTTCCCTTAAGGGGGTCTGTTCCACGGGATTGAGTCTTTCTTGCAATGCCATTCAGCGATAGAGATATCGAGATGTAACGTTCATCCACCATGCCCTTGCAGCCTTCATCTTCGATTCAGCCTCAGTTCAGCCATTCCCAGAAGCAACAACGAGCTCCCCTATTTGAGCAACTCCAGAGCTGTGCCCAGCGCCAGAGTATTCCCTTTCACACCCCTGGACATAAGGCAGGCAACGGCACCGCCACAGCACTACGGGAGGCCTGGGGGAAGGCAATGCTCCAGGCGGATTTACCCGAACTTCCTGAGCTAGACAATCTCTTCGCCCCCAGCGGTGTGATCGCGGAGGCTCAAGCCTTAGCAGCAGAGGCTTTTGGAGCAGAGCGAACTTGGTTTTCAGCCAATGGTTCCACGGCAGGGGTGATGGCAGCTATCCTGGCTACCTGCGGTCCTGGCGATGCCATTGTGTTGCCGCGCACCGTTCATAAATCAGTTATTTCTGGCCTAGTCCTCAGTGGGGCTCACCCCATCTTTGTGGCTCCCGCCTATGACCCCCGCAGCAATCTAGTGGGGGGACTCACGGCAGCAGCATTGGCCGACGTCTTAGCCAGCCATCGTCAGAGCAAACCTGAGATCAAAGCCGTCATGGTGGTGTCACCCAGCTATGAGGGAATTTGTGGAGAAACCGAAGCGATCGCCCACCTCTGCCATCAGCACAATATTCCGCTCCTGGTGGACGAAGCCCATGGCCCCCACTTTGGCTTCCATCCCGATCTGCCCCCACCTGCCCTCAGTCTCGGTGCAGACCTAGCCATCCAATCCATCCACAAAGTGCTCTCTGCCCTGACCCAGGCCGCCATGGTCCATGTCCAAGGCCAGCGCATTGACCCCCATCGCCTCAGCCAGGCCCTGGCTTTGGTCCAGTCCACCAGCCCTAACTATTTACTCCTGGCATCGTTGGACGTAGCACGTCGGCAGATGGCACTGGAGGGGGCAGCGCTGATGGCCCATGCATTAGCGCTGGCCGAGCAAGCCAGACAGCAGCTCAAGCAGGTTGCTGGAATTCAGGTTCTGGAATTGCCCTCAGCTTTGGCAGGCTTCACAACACTGGATCCCACTCGCCTAACGGTAGAGGTTCGAGGCTTGGGACTCACAGGCTTTGAAGTGGATGAGATTTTATGCGATCGCCATGGCGTGATTGCAGAACTCCCGACTCTCAACAGCCTCACCTTTATCATCAGCCTGGGCAACTGCAAGAATGATATCGACCGACTTGTGAAAGGTTTCCAAGCCATCTCCCTCGAGGCTCATTCCACCGAAAGTAAGCCTTCTGATAGCCTCTCGTTCAGCCAGCGTTCTTGGGATTTGATGGGAGAGGTGATGCCAGCCATGGCCTGCAATCCTCGGGAGGCCTTTTATGGGCGGCAGCAGGCCGTTGCGATCGCAGAGGCCATTGGTAAACCGAGTGCCGAAACCATCTGCCCCTATCCTCCAGGGATTCCGGTGCTCTTGCCAGGCGAAATAGTCACAGCGGAGGCTGTACATTACCTCCGCCAGGTACAAGCTGAAGGTGGGGTGATCAGTGGCTGTGCCGATGAGACATTGGCGACGTTACGGGTGGTGATGCTCTAAGAACAGCAGCAGCCTGACTAGCATTCGGCCTCACGACTCTACGGCTTCTCACCACTCAAAATAAACGTCGGATTCACAGCGCTGAAGCTCTGCCGCACCCCTCGACGCTGCAAACGGTTAATCGCTGACTGCACCACTTCCAAATTGCCGGCATCGAGCTCGGCCAAAGCTTCAGAAATGTCATAGAGTCCTTCGAGGCTCCCCGTGGTTGCCACAATACGTCCACCGGATTGCACATAGCTCCAAGCCGATCGCACCACATTCTTCAGAGGTTGACCTCCCTCAATCAAAATGCAGTCTGGGGCAGCCTCAATCTGGCCCAAGCAATCCGGAGCGCTGCCCTCCACAACCGACACATTGCTCACGCCAAAATGCTTGCAGTTGCGACGAATTAAGTCGGCCACATCCTCGTCTCGCTCGATCGCAATGATGCGCCCTTGGGGACAAAGGAGACCCACTTCAATGGGTATCGTTCCAGTGCCTGCCCCGATATCCCAAAGGACAGACTCTGGCTTAAGCCGCAGCTGGGCCAGGATCAACATCCGAACTTCCAATTCTGTCATGGGGATGCCTGGCAAACGCTCGAAGCGATCATCAGGAATGCCAGGGGTGCCATAGGGCCACAGAGCTTCAGCCATTTCATCCACACAGAGGAGCGATCGCAACAATCCACCCGCAGTTCCAAGTCAGGGCTTGTGGACCAGCGTAGACCAATGACCTACGCATCCCACAAGCCATCCTGGGGGCCGATTGCCGCGGAAGTTGCCGCTAGAAATCAAATATTAAGAACTTTTGCCAGAAGCCCGAAGAAATTGTGCCAGAGTTATTTTGCAGCGTTTCGTTATCCCTTAGCTCGCCTTCCAATCCACGTTTCACCCATCTTGTTATGCCCTGGTTGCGAATTCTCAGCGGAATTGTAGTTGCTCTCCTGGGCATTGTCATTGGCACGCTCGGCGGATGGTATTTCACAGGCGCGATCTGTGTTTTGGTCTATTTAGCCCAGGCAGAATATTTCAAGATGGTGAAAGCCACGGGCAGTAAGCCTGCGGCCAAGAGCACCATGATTGTCAGCCAGGCGTTGATTATTGCGGCCTATGCCAATACAGCCCTGACCGAGCCAATTCTTGCAGTAGCGGGCACGTTTACCTGCTTTTACCTCCTCTTTCGGCCTCGCTTGGCCTCGATTTCGGATATTTCGAGCTCCATTTTGGGACTGTTCTACTGCGGTTTCCTGCCGAGCTATTGGGTCAGGTTACGGGAGATTCCTGGGGGAGATGCTCCCAATCTCTTGCTAGGCGGATATTTTCCCTTTCCCTTTCCAGGCTGGAGCGAGCTGCCTGCGGGACTCAATTGCATCTTGCTGGCGATCGGCTGTGTTTGTGCAGCAGATATCGCAGCCTATGTCTTTGGCAAACAAATTGGCCGCACTCCTTTGTCCAGCATTAGCCCCAAGAAGACTGTAGAAGGGGCGCTCGGTGGTTTTGGCGCGAGCGGGCTAACGGGAGCGCTGAGTTCCATGGTGCTGCAATGGCCCTACGCACCGTTTAGCGGCGGCCTGCTAGGACTGCTGATTGGCGTGATCAGCCTCTTGGGAGATTTAACCGAATCCATCATGAAGCGGGATGCCGGCGTGAAAGACTCCGGGACCATCATTCCGGGACATGGTGGGATTTTGGATCGGATGGATGGATACATTTTCACGGCACCTTTGGTTTATTACTTTGTGACACTGGTGTTGCCCATATTGGAGCGCTAGGAGCCTGCTCACTCGCCGTCACAGCAAGTCCCTTAGAGACCGTCGAGCAATCGGCGGTCTTAATTTTTTCGAAACTATCCGGCAGCGAGTGTAGTCCTATTGGTAGATAGAGTCCTAGCCCATTCGTTCACCAGCGAACGCTTTATCCGTCAACTCTCTAGGGATATTCATATGTCTATTGCATCGCGCCGCAGTCTCGGTCGTAGCCTGATATTGGGTTGCCTCGCCATGGGTACCGCAGTGGTGAGCTGGGGCCAGCGTAGCGCCATGGCCCAGCCAGACCCGCTATTTTTTCCCCATATCAATGACGTCATTGTCAGCGCACCTCCGGGCTTTCCCATTCGCTTACCGGCAGAAATTAAACCCGTGGGAGGCAATGACCCCAGCGAGTTGAATATCCAGGTCTTCTCATCAGCCACCCCCACAACCGTGAACGTCGGCTTGTTTAGCTGTGATAGTGGTACAGCACCTTGCTATGCAGGCAGTATTTCCATCGATCGCAGCAGTGCAGTCCATGCTCGGGCTGAGCTAAATCGTCACAAGCAAACGGGCGATCGCCTCACCTTTCGTCCCGGCCTCGTGGGTTACCTCGTAGATGGCGTCAACAAACGGGCCAGCGAACGCTTCACTAGCGTCATGTGGCAGCAGGAAAACGTGATTTACACCGTTAGCTTCCCCGCAGGCGATCGCCAAGCCGTCATCGACATGGCAGGCAGCATGGCCATCAACGAGCCCATCCGCGTCCAACTCCCCCGCCAAATTCCCGCCAGCACCCCACCTAACGCGATCGCCCAATAGACAAC
>CALLPZ010000516.1 GCA_938015405.1 uncultured Pseudanabaenaceae cyanobacterium | reverse complement strand
TACGACAGCGCCGAGTAGATTGACCGGTCGGGATGGGCGATTAAGGCCGCGATCGCCAATAATGAAAGTCAGACCCGCCGTTCTATTTGTGACCTCTGTTGACTATGGCCGTCTCCTTCGACCCCCAATCCTTTGCTGCTCCGCTTCAGCAAACGGCAAAGCAGGCCACAGAGCAGGCAGCCCAGCTGAGCTGGAGTAAGGTTCCACCGGGAACCAAAGATGCCGTTACTCAAAAATTTCAACAGTCCAGTGAATCCCTACGGGGAGCCAAAGCTCAGTTAAGCGGTCAGGTGAGCCAGCGCAGTGAACAGGCCAGGCAAGGAGCAGAAGGGGTAAGCGATAAGCTGGGTCACTTTCTGGGCGATAAGCTTCATCAAGTTCAAGGCTGGATGAGCCAGCCTGTCCAGCATTGGCTAGATGAGCATCAGGTGATTGCCTGGGTTGTGGCCCATCCGATTTTGGGTGCGATCGCGCTTTTGCTACTGGCAATCCTCAGTCTCAACTTCCTGAAGGCGGTACTGAATCCCCGCAATTGGCTGAAGGTTCTATCACTGCCGCTGCGCTTGGCCCAGACCGGTCTTGGCCTGAGTGATGAGCCCATGTATTTTGAGCAAACGCTGAAGCCCGGTGATGTTCGCCAAGGTGAGGTCAAGGCTATCTTGGGTCGGCTAGAAGCTTTAAATAAAGAGCAAGAGATTTTGCATGGGCAACTCAAGGAAATCTTAGGGGGAGCAACTCAGAAAGACTAAATCTAAGCGAGAGTTCTGTCTGGATTCTGAACAGTTAACTCTCAACCCAAATACTGCTGCCGGTGGGAGAGGCATCTAGCCTGTTCCCTGCAAAATCTGCACGGATGCAACAGGTATCAGAGCATATCCAATCTATTTCGCTTGAATATAGAGCTATAGGAGCATAATGCTTGGATTAGCTCCGTATGGGTGGAGTATTGAGCTTGATTGGAGTACGGACTGTTCATGAAACTTCCTCAAATGGCCGCATCAATGGCTGTGGTGACGACCATGGTCGTGACTCCTTACGCTGTACATGCGTTGCCTAGCAATGTTTGGGTTTCTACCAACGACAGCAATGGGTATGTCAATATTCGTGCCAGTGCTACTACCCGTTCAGCCATTAATGGCAAAGCAAACAACGCGACTAAGCTCAGCGTGGTTCGCAAGACTAAGGACAGTGAAGGCTACCACTGGTATCAAATTCGGAATGGCCAGACTCAGGGCTGGGTTCGCTACGACTTCCTCAGCTTTGCTGCTCCAATACAGCTGAGGTCTAGCGCCTCTGCTTGCCAAAGTGCAGTAACAGCAGCTCAGAACCGCTTGGCATCGGTGAACAATGTGACGTTTAAAAAACTGATTGCAAAGGATATCTGGCATGACAACGCCCCTGCTGGGCGGACCCAAGCCTATACTTTTTCCATGCAAGGAGATGGCGTTGGCAGTGTGATGAATTCTCAGGTGATGAGCAGCCAGTTGGCTGGAGAAGTTATTGCTAACTGTCCTTCCGTTGGACTGGTTGTCTTTAATTCTTGGCGTTCTGACTGGATTGCTGAATATGGCCTGATGCCGGGTGGACTTGTTCGAGCCTTCACTAACTGCCCTGCCCCAGTGGGGAGAAGAGGTTTGCCAGGCAAATTAACTTGGGGAGATGCTAGCTGTATTTAGAGTTGCAGACACAATAATTTCGCTTCGAAAAGCGCTTGGACATAAACGATTAAAAGCGGATAGTCTTACTGTAACCAGCAAAACTATCCGCTTTTACATCAGACTTTGACTAGCAAAAGCTAACCAAATTTTCTAGTAGTCGAAGCCCATGCCATCACCGGCAGGCGCACCTGCACCATCCTTCTCAGGTTGGTCAACCACAATACACTCAGTGGTCAGAACCATACCTGCAATGGAAGCTGCATTCTGTAGACCAGAGCGAGTGACTTTCGCAGGGTCAACAATACCTGCTTCAAACATGTCAACGAACTCGTTGGAAGCTGCGTTGTAGCCGCTATTGAAGGGCATTTCCTTGACGCGCTCAGCAATCACAGCGCCGTTCTGGCCAGCATTCTCAGAAATACGCTTCAGAGGCGCAGCCAAAGCACGAGCCACAATCAAAGCACCCGTCAGCTCTTCGCCGCTCAGGTTGCCTTCTGCCCACTGCTCCAAGTCAGGCACCAAGTGTGCCAGAGTTGTGCCACCACCAGGAACGATACCTTCTTCAACAGCAGCCTTAGTTGCGTTGATGGCATCTTCCAAGCGCAGCTTGCGGTCCTTCATCTCGGTCTCGGTTGCAGCACCAACCTTGATGACGGCCACACCACCGGAGAGCTTAGCCAAGCGCTCTTGCAGCTTCTCCTGGTCGTAGGAGGAATCGGACTCGTCGATTTGGCGACGCAGCAGCTCACAGCGAGACTTAACGCCTTCTTCGTTACCTTCGGCAACGATGACGGTGCTGTCCTTGGTGATGGTGATGCGACGGGCAGAACCCAGCATCTCAACCGTAGCGGTATCCAAGCGCAGGCCGGCATCTTCGGTGATCAGCTGACCACCGGTGAGCACAGCCATATCTTCCAGCATGGCCTTACGGCGATCTCCAAAACCAGGTGCTTTAACAGCAGCCACGTTCAGAACACCGCGCAGACGGTTGACCACGAGGGTCGCCAAAGCTTCCTTCTCGATGTCTTCAGCGAGGATCAACAGGGGCTTGCCCGCGCGAGCCACCTGCTCCAGAACAGGAACCAATTCCTGAACCAAGGCAATTTTCTTGTCGGTCAGCAGAATGAGGGGATCATCCAGAACCGCTTCCATACGCTCGGTATCGGTAGCGAAGTAAGGGGAGGTGTAGCCCTTATCGAAGCGCATACCTTCGGTGACTTCCAGCTCGGTCGTCATCGACTTGCCTTCTTCAAGGGAGATAACACCCTCTTGGCCCACCTTTTCCATGGCCTCAGCAATCATGTTGCCGACTTCGGTGTCGTTACCCGCAGAGATGGTGCCGACCTGGGCGATCGCGGTGGAGTCGCCAACGGGGCGAGCATGCTCCTTGATCTTGCCAACCAAGAAAGCAGAGGCTTTATCGATGCCACGCTTGAGGGTGATGGCGTTGGAGCCAGCAGCCACATTGCGTAGGCCTTCTTTGACCATGGCGTGGGCCAACACCGTTGCGGTGGTGGTGCCGTCGCCTGCCGCATCGTTGGTTTTGGAAGCGGCCTGGCGAATCAAGGAAACGCCAGTGTTCTCGACATGGTCTTCCAGTTCGATCTCTTTCGCGATGGTGACGCCATCGTTGACAATCTGAGGTGCGCCAAACTTCTTCTCCAGCACCACGTTGCGACCCTTGGGTCCGAGGGTCACGCCTACGGCTTCTGCCAAGATGTCCATGCCTTTCTCTAGGGCACGACGAGCGTTCTCGTTGTAAATAATGCGCTTTGCCATTTCAATTCTCTTGTCTAGGTGGGGTCACAAAAATGGGGGAAGGAATGGGGACAGACGAGCGCACAAACGGAATGGGGCGTAACGATCCCCCATGGGCGCTTTAGAAGCGATGGCCTATCCCCCTTTATTCCGGGGTAACGATGGCTTACTTGCCGACTAGCACAGCAAGAATGTCTTTCTCAGACAGCAATACGCACTCATTGCCTTCAACTTTGATGTCGGTGCCAGCGTACTTGGAGTACAAAACGGTGTCGCCGACGTTGACGTCCATGGCTTGGTGGGAGCCGTCGTCATTGCGCTTGCCAGGACCCACTGCAACGATCGTGCCCTGGTTGGGCTTTTCCTTTGCGGCATCAGGCAACAAAATGCCACCAGCAGTCTTTTCTTCGGACTCGCTGATTTTGATGAACACGCGATCGCCCAGTGGCTTAACTTCCGCACCGTTGAGGGTTACAGCTGCCATTTTTGATCCTCCGTTTCGAGCAATTGATTTGGTGAGCTGTGCTAAACAAGCAAACGATCTCGTTAGCACTCTCAGTCCACGAGTGCTAATCTACCGGCCTGGGACGGCCCGATGCAATTAACGGCACTGTACGGGTTCCCGAACAGGTCTTACTGTGTCTGGGTTTCAGCGGCTCTGCTTCTTGTCAGGACTGTTACATTGAGTCGGATTGCTGCTGAGGATGGGGCAGTAGATCATGTCAGTCATGCTGGCTCGCCTGGAACAGTGATGTATAGGCAAATTGAATGTGAGAGCCGATTTCCTTAGCGCTTTGTAGACGTCCTGCTTTGGAGCTGAGGTGGGCGATCGCGTTTCCGACTCTCAGTCCTCCTTTTAATTATCCCGTGCAGTCCAGCCCTTAATTTACAGGTCCATCAATATATAGAAGGCAAATGGAGCTTGTGATGAGTTGGTGGGTGGCAAAGCTGATTCTGCATATACCTGGATAGATGTTTGCGATCGCATTGCATGATCAACTCCCTATCCTCTCGCGAGTCTGGTGGCTCATTGGCGAGCCCATACAACTCAGGCTGGCTTTAGCAATACGGCGCTTCTGCCAGCCATAATCCGCAGCAATTTACAAAATCTGTTGTTTCGCTCCAAGGTCCGTGCTATTCTCAAATCCGGTTACGCAACCGACCCGGACGTATAGCTCAGTTGGTTAGAGCACCACGTTGACATCGTGGGGGTCACTGGTTCGAGTCCAGTTACGTCCATTACATGAGAATAAGGTTCGAAAGGTCTCAAACTTCTTGACTAAGTTTGGGGCTTTTTTATTGCACTCAGCTCATCATCTACCACGCAGATGCTGCAAAGCATAAATTGACACCATATAACGACAGTTTTTCTTATCGGGCTAGCTTATAAGACAAATAATATTTCCTTGTGTAAAGATGGATAATGAGAGGGATGTTACGTGAACTCTCGGGGAGCTGTGATCAGCTTCAACAGCAACGCCGAGATTGGAGCGAAGCAGCTATCCCCCCATAAGAAAAGAGGAACTCTATGAAACGTGCTGCAGATGTGATGACCACCAACGTGGTGACGATTAAGGGCTTTGCGACCGTTGCTGAAGCGGTAGCACTCATGAAAGAGAAGGGTCTGCGGGCATTAATCGTTGAAAAGCGCATCGAGAACGATGCATACGCCATGGTGACTGAGTCAGACATCATTTATAAAGTCGCAGCCTATGGGAAGGATCCCAAGCAAGTGCGCGTTTATGAAATCATGACCAAGCCCTGCGTCTCGATTCCCCCTGATTTGGGTGTTGAGTACGTTGCTCGCCTCTTTGCCAATCTCAAGTTGCGTCGGGCTCCCGTTGTCAGCGATCAAGGTTTGCAGGGCGTCATCTCCTTGGGCGACATCATGCACAAGAGCGACTTCGTTGAGAAGCCCCAATCTGTAGAGCGGGAGAATGAAATCGAAGCAGCCCGTGTCAACGCCCGTAAGGTCTGCGCCGAGAAAGGTGCAACCTCTGGCGAATGTGCCACCGCTTGGGACATCGTTGAAGAGCTGCAAGCTTCCGCCGCTCACCAGCGCCAAGAGAAAGTCGAAGAGCAGAGCTTTGAAGAGTACATCGCTCAGCACTCTGAAGAAGTAGCGAACCGCGACTACGACAGCTAGTCGTTCTTGGCTCCTCCTCCCAGTGTTTTGTCGCTTAGGGGGAGGAGCCTGCAAGCTTTTGCATCACCTTTTAATATTATTTGCGCCCCAATTCGTTTCAGGATTCGTCTCAGGCTTAGGCAGCGTCACAAGCCAATCTGTTGGGCTGCTTGCCCAACCCTGAGTTCGACAAACTAGCCGCGTTCCTCAGAGAGAAGGTAAACCAAGTGCAGTACCCAGCTTTTTCAGCTCCCGATTGTCTAAGGGTTGGCTTAACTTAGGCCCAGCCAGAGGTGAGGGCAGCTTGGAATGCCTTGGGCTCACGTCTTAGCACCTTCAAGCTTGTTCTTTCCTAGACCAGCACATTTCAGGTCAGGGATAACATTAAGTGAGGGTTTAATAACCTTTAGGCAGCCCGGCGCAACTACTGAGGCTTCATCGTCAAATACTCAGCTAGAATGCTGAACTGAAGGCGGAATTTAGAGTTCCCTGTTCAGTCTAATCCGTGAGTTCACGGCATCCTGTGTCTCCCAAAGCCTATGGCCTTGTACTAGCTTCACGTCTGCTCTGGTTCACAAGTTCCAGAGACTCCCGCTTCTCTCCATCGTCTTCACCGAATCTTTATCCTCTCGATATAGATTTCCTCAGTCGCAACAGAACTGAAGCTCTCTATACCTAAGTTGCACATAGGTTGATTTCTCACTGCTCGCTTGTCCGATGATTGGTTCGATTGCTTTTTTCCATGGTGTTTTATGGAATTGCTCTCTCTCACCCTCGTCCTCGCTGGTTTACTGATTTTCCCGACTCGTCGCCGAAAGCCGGCTCGCGATCGCTCTGATATCCATTAACCTCTCGCCTCAACAACCTTCTGGCTCAGCCCTGACAGGTCACCGGCTGAGCTAAGGCGTTCTCTTCTCACTCAGGCCCTTGTGTATGATCCAAGATGGCCTTTGGGAGAATCACTCCGATTCATGCCTCATCCCCCCACCTGCGACGCTTCATCCACAGTCTCTTCTGTGTCTGAACAAACAGTCCTTGAGCCCATGTCTCCCGGACAGCGCTCCCGGCATTTCCCGCTAAGTGTGGCTCCCATGATGGACCGCACCGATCGCCACTATCGCTACTTTATGCGGCAGATCACGCGGCGGACTTTGCTATACACCGAAATGATTACCGTTCCGGCGATCTTGAACGGCGATCGCCCCCACTTACTCGACTTCTCCCCGCTCGAAAAGCCCCTGGTTTTGCAGCTGGGGGGTGACGACCCCCAGGGCCTGGCTGAATGTGCCCGTATCGCCGAAGACTGGGACTATGACGAAATAAACCTCAACGTCGGCTGCCCCAGCAACCGCGTTCAAAGTGGCAACTTCGGTGCTTGCCTGATGGCTGAGCCCGATCGCGTTGCCCGCGCCGTTGAAGCCATGCAAAAGGCCAGTCGCCTGCCCGTGAGCGTCAAGCACCGCATTGGCATCGACGACCTAGACCGTTACGAAGACATGGTCAATTTCGTTCGCACCGTTGCTTCCGCAGGCTGCCAATACTTCTCTGTCCATGCCCGCAAAGCCTGGCTCCAAGGCCTAGACCCGAAGCAAAACCGCACCATCCCCCCGCTCCGCTACGAAGAAGTCCACCGCCTCAAGCAAGAGTTTCCCAACCTCTTTATCGAAATCAATGGTGGCTTTACCAGCTTGGAGCAGTCCAAGGCCCAACTCGACAAGGTGGATGCCGTCATGATTGGGCGAGCGGCCTACGATGAGCCCTTTATCTTTGCCAACGCTGACCAATACTTTTACCAAGACACCAGCCCTGCACCCACGCGGCGGGAAGTGGCCGAAGCCATGATTCCTTATATCAATCAATGGATTGGCCCCGAATTCAAAGGGCACCGCATCATGCGCCATATGCTTCAGCTCTTCTCGGGTCGGCCCGGTAGCCGTCGTTGGCGCCGCCATCTCACAGAGCAGGGCTGCCGCGTGGGTAACGGCGGCGAAGTGATTACCCAAGCTCTTGAATTAATGCCCTAGGCCCATCAGCAGTCGTCCAGTCGCTTGATGCTTTTCCTTTCACCTCTTCATTTCGATTGTCCCCATGACCTCCCTTGAGCCAGCTTCCACGCCAGAGCCATCCCAGCCATCTCAATCAGCACAGCCATCTCAGCCCGAGCAGCTAGCTCAACCCGAACAGCCATCTCAACCTGCGTCAGAAGCCCTCGCCAAAGAAAAGAGCCTCATCACTAGCGTAAAAGCCCTCGGTATTAACAATATTGAGCGCCACCTCCTCCTTTGCGCCACTCCCACCAAGCCCAAGTGCTGTGACCCGGCCGCTGGGCTCGAAACCTGGACTTATCTTAAAACGCGTCTCAAAGCGCTCAAACTGGATTCTCCCCAAGCCGAACGGCCCAGCGTTATCTTCCGAACCAAGGCTGACTGTCTCCGGGTCTGTCAGCAGGGGCCTATTCTCCTCGTCTATCCCGATGGCATTTGGTACCGCAATGTCACCCCAGAAGTCATGGAACAGATTATTCAAGACCACCTTTTAGGCGATCGCCCCGTGCAATCCCACGTATTTCACCCCGCTGCCTAGTCTCTAAACCATAAAAATCTTCGCCGCAGTAAAAAGGAAATAGATTGATTTCTCTATGGTTTGTTTGCCCAGTACGGGATTAAAGTTTCTTAAATTTTCAATTTTTCCGGGCACGTAGAAAAATGAGACGAATGCCTAGGTAACTGAAATATCCATTCACCCTCGTACATACGCTGAAGTTTGTCCTAGGACAATCCATTAAGAAGTCTTCAATTTGACGATTTTTATCTCAGCTTGTACGAGAAATTGCGGATTTCCTTTCGCGAAGGCTAAAAGGGCTCCCCTGCCTGGGCATTCTTCGCTCAGACGACACAACTCCGAGCCGCTAGGTTTTATTTTGTCAGAGGCCTCTAGGGATCTGCTGAGATCGAACCCAAGCTAGTGCTTTTAGAGTTGGTCAATGTAAGTAGCTTTGGGTACTATATACCTGCTACTAAATCGCCCTCTGCGGAGCCTTAATCTCTTGAGGCTAACGAGCCTGGCTACCGCGATTACTGCATCATCAAGGACAAGAGCGTGGCAGACAATAAGAAACTTCTGCTGATTGACGACGACCCCAACTTGATACTCCTCGTCAAGGACTACTTGGAGTTTCGTGGGTACGACGTTGTAACAGCCGAAAACGGTCGAGCAGCACTGGAATGCTTGGAAAATCTGACGCCAGATATGATTATCTGCGACGTGATGATGCCTGAGATGGACGGTTACTCCTTCGTTAAGAGTGTTCGCGAGAACACCAAGACGAGCTGGATTCCTGTTCTATTCCTATCCGCGAAAGGCCAGAGCCAAGATCGCGTCAAGGGCCTTTCGACAGGCGCTGACGTGTATATGGTGAAACCCTTCGAACCTGAGGAATTGGTTGCCCAGGTCGAATCCTCCCTCAAGCAGGCCTCCCGCTTGAGTCAGCGCCAGCCCGGTCGTGGCGATGCTGAACCTACCATTCACGTTCCTTTTGATGTGGAACTCACCCCCACAGAACAGAAGGTTGTGCAATTCGTTGCCAGAGGCATGGCCAACCGCGAGATTGCCGAGCAACTCAACGTTAGTCAGCGCACCATTGAAAGCCACGTCTCCAACATGTTGGGTAAGACAGGCCTTCATAACCGTACCGAGCTCGCACGCTGGGCGATCGAAAACAGCATGGCTTAGGCCACTGTTTGTATCAAGCTGCCACAATGATGCATAGGGAGGGGTTGAAATCCCTCCCATCTCTGATTAGAATTAGACCCACGCTGGTGTAGCTCAGGGGTAGAGCAGCTGTTTTGTAAACAGCCGGTCATCGGTTCAAATCCGATCACCAGCTTTCTTT